>JAKLKA010000248.1 GCA_023150915.1 Polyangiaceae bacterium | reverse complement strand
CGATCGCCTCGCGGGGGCGCGCGCGCTGCCCGAGGTGCAAGAGCACGGCCGCGATCACCACGGCAATGGCCGTGAGCGCCGGCCCGGCAAACACGCGGACCGCGCGGCCGGTGCCCGACTCGAGCAAGCGCCGACGCAAGTAGATGGTCGCGCCGGCGATCAGCGCGATCAGCACGTGGATGGGCGCGAGCCCGGGCCAGCCCGACGACCCGGAAGCGCTGGCGCCGGCGTGCGCCAAGGTCGCGTCCACGCTGCGTCCGAACAGCACCACCAGCCCATAGCTGGCCATTGCTCCGACGATGGGCCCGCGCAGCCGGGGCAAGAGCTCGAGCATCTTCACGCTGTTGTTCCAGAACCGGCGCCAGAACCAACGCACCAAGAGCGCGCCGGGCGTGAGCAACGTGCCGCCGACCACCGCGAGCCCGAGCCAGAACTCGGACGCCGACAGCGCGCGCCGGCCGAGCAGCGCGGGGACGCCCGAGAGCAGGGTCATGACGCCGAGCACCGCGCAGACCAACGCCAGCGCCGCGAAAAACACGACCTGGGGGCGAGCCGACCCGACCTCGTCGTCTTCGGTCATGCCGGTGGTGACACTGAGCAGTTGCCGGCGGGGGGGCGTGTCGCGGCGCTCGGTCGGGTCGAAGTGGGCGAACGCCGCGTCGAGCTCGTCCAGCGTCTGGAAGCGCTCGGCCGGATTGGCGGCCATGGCCCGCTGGATCACCAGCTCGAGCTCTTCGGGGATCTCGGGATTGATCGACCGCGGGCGGGCAGGCTCGCCGCTCATCACGGCGAGCATGGTCTGCTGGACCGATTCGCCGGAAAACGGCGGCCTTCCGGTCAGGCAGGTGTAGACGATGGCACCCACGCCATACACGTCGGCGCGCTGGTCCACGCGCTCGCCCCGGGCCTGCTCGGGCGCCATGTAAGAGGGCGTGCCCATGGCGATGCCGGTGCGGGTCACGCTGTTCCCGGTGGTCTCGACGAAGCGCGAGAGACCGAAGTCCAGGACCTTGACGTCGGGGTACGGCGGCGGACCGATCAGGTGGACGTTGTCGGGCTTCAAGTCCCGGTGGATCACTCCCTGGGCGTGGGCGGCAGCCACCCCCTGCGTCACCTTGCGCGCGATGTGCGCCGCCAGCTCGAGCGGAAGCCAGCCCCGCTGCTTGATCCAGTCGCCGAGATTCTGCCCTTCCAAGAACTCCCAGACGATGTACGGACGACCGTCTTCGGCGTAGCCGAAGTCGTGCACCGCGACCACGTTCGGGTGCGAGATGCTGGCCGCAGCGTCGGCTTCGCGCTGGAACCGCGCGCGCACCTCGGGGCTGCCCGCCATCTCGGCGCGGATCACCTTCACGGCGAACCGCTTGCCCGCGATGCGAGTGTGGTGCGCCTCGTACACCTTCCCCATCCCGCCCTCACCGATCAGCCGTGCCAGGCGGTAGGTGTTCTGCAGGGTCACGCCGACCAGGTCGTCGGCGATCTCTGCCTCGGGATCGAACTTCACGCCCGGATGGGGTGACTCGAGGGCCGTGGGCCGATCGTCAGGAGAGCTGGTCATACCCGAGAGGGCACCATCCTAGCGCCCCTGGGCGGCGCGCGGGGGCCCGGGAGAAAAACCCGTGTTTACGGGTCGAGAACGCGCTGCCCCGTCTTGGACCGCCACACCGCGAGCCAGCTTGGCCCACCCACGGCGACCAGTGGTTGCGATGGGGACAGCACCACGCCTCGGTTCTTGGTGATCTCGCGCACCCAATCTTCGGTGGTCGGCGCCGCGTCCAGGGGCAGCTCGGTCGCCATCTGTTCCTTGCCGTCGGCGTCGAGCACCACCAGCTTCCACGAGCGGGCGCCAGCGTCGGCAGAGCCCGTTTCGAGGCGCAAGAGGGCGATTTCCGAGTCGTTCGTCGCCAGGTCGAAGGTCCCCGGCAGGTCGAGGGTCTTCTTGACGGTGAGCGCGGCGTCGCTGAGCTGCGCCAGCACCAGCTTGCCGTCGGTGCGCGCCAGCCACAGCTCGTCGAGACGACGCGTGGTCAAGATCCGCCACACTTCGGCCCCGGCCGGCAGTGCCAGCGTCCACTTCTTTCCCCCGGGGAAGAAGCGCACGAGCGAGCTTCCCGCGGTGTAGACGTAAGAGCCGTCTTTGAGCAGCGCAAAGCCCTTCTGGTCGGCACCGTCGAGCGCGATGAAGTCGAGCGTCTCGAGCCTGCCGGCCTCTCCGAGCTCGTAGGGGTAGAGCGTAGGATCGATGCCGTGGTGAACCCAGAGCTTCTTCTTCTCGCGCCGGTCACCCAGCATCAGGGAATCGGGGAAGAGCGGCAGCCGGGTATAGCGCTCGGCCTTCTTCGGATCGCGGGGCACGTACCAGACGTCGCTCGAGCCGGCGGCCAGCACGCTCCCGTCGGCCAACGTCGCCACGCGCCGTGGCCCGGTCATGGGCAGCCGGGTGACCTCTTTCATGTCCTGCGTGTCGCGGATCAGAAGCTCGCTGTCGGTCAGCTGTACCAGCCGCTCTTTGCCGAAGGCGATGCGCTGAGCCGGCACGCGGCGCGGCGCCACGTCGAGCTTCGAGGTGCGCATCTCGGCCACGACCTTCTTCGCCTCGGCGCTCGAGTCGAACCCCGGGGCGTCGGCCGGGTCGGCCAGCGCCGCGTCGAGGTCGAGCGCCGGCGGGCGCGCCGGCTCGGGGGCGCGGCCCGGTGGATCCGGCGGGCGCTCTTCGCACCCGAACAGAGATCCGAGGACGGCCAGGACGGCGAATGCGCGCATCGGGGCGCGAGGATAGATCGGACAGGTGACAGCCGGCAGAACTCCGAGTACTCGGGGCCGATGCGCCCGTGCGCTCTGGCCTGCCTGCTGCTCTCGCTGTGCGTGGTGAGCGGCTGCGGGTATTTCCGGAAAGTCGGCGACTGCCGGCGTCTGGCCGCCCAGGTCAACCGCGCGCTGGACGACATCGCGGCCACCCACGACGCCGGCGGGGCGACCGCGGCGACCCAGCGCGACCTGGCGGGTCGCTACGAGCGCCTGGCTCGAGACGTGGAGGCGGCGGCCAAGAGCGACGACGCGCTGGGCAAGACGTTGCGGGAGTATTCGCAGGGCTTCGCCGAGACGAGCCGGACGCTGCGCGCTCTGGCCGACGCAACCGACCAGAACGACGCCACCGCCACCACGCGCCTGAAGCGCGAGCTCGGCACCCTGGCGCGGCGCGACAAGACGCTGGTGAGCCGGCTCGACGCGATCTGCGCCGAGCCGTGAGTCACCTTCAGTTCGTCGGGATCTGAACCTTCGGCCCCGCGGTCCCGTCGTTCCCGGGGTTGCCGCCCAGGCCGCCCAGACCGCCCGAGCCGGGCAGCCCCGTGGTGCACGAGTTCCCGGTGAAGGTGTGCGAAGCGACCGCAGTGCTGTAGGCCAGGCACGCGCTCGGCCCGCCACCGCCGCCGCCGCCCGGTGCGCCGGTGCCCCCGTTGCCGCCGGGCCCACCGGGCCCGCCCGAGCCGCTGTCGTCGCTGTTGTTGCCGCCGCCGCCGGGGCCGCCGCCGTTCTGACCCGAGACGCCGTCACCGCCCTTGCCACCGTTGCCACCCTTGGCGGTGGTGATGGTGTTGTTGGTGACGATCACGTTGGCGCCCGCGGCGGCGAACACGCCGAAGCTACCGCCGCCACCGCCGCCGCCCTTGCCACTGTTGCCACCGAGCCCGCCGCAGCCGCCGGAGCCGCCGCCACCGCCCTTGTCCCATTTGCCGATGCACAGCCCGCTGCCGGAACCGCCACCACCGCCGCCGCCGCCACCGCCGCCCTTGCCGTTGGTGCCGTTCTGACCGTTCTGACCTGCCCGCGGGGTGTATGCGCCAGAGACGGCGCTGCCCAAGCTGGCCCCGCCCTGCCCGGACTGACCAGGGCCACCGTTGCCGCCCTTCTGACCGGGCTGCCCCGGGTTGCCGGGATCGGAGAGCAGGGGCAAGCACCCGTTCGGCGACGCACCCGGACCGCCGCTGCCGCCGCCGCTGAAGCCGTCGTCGCCCTTGATCCCCCAGAGGCCCTCGCCACCGCCGTCGCCGCCCTTGCCGCCCGGCTCGCCACAACTCGGTGCGGGAGCGCCGCCGCCGCAGCTGCTGCATTTCTCGCCGCCGTTCGCGCCGGTGGTGCCGCCGGGCGCGGTCGAGCTCGAGTGTGGGGTGCCGTCGGCGCCGATCGACCCCGCAGTGCCCGGAGCCGCCTGGATGTCGTTGTAGCGGACGTAGAGCTTGCCGGTGCCGTCCACCAGCCGCACGCCGAAGGTGCTGGCGCCGGCCCCCGAGGGCGTCTGCGCCTTGATGGTCATGCCCTCGATGTGGGTGTCGGCGTCGATCTTCGGCGCCTGGAACACCGTGCCCTGCGCCTGCACGACCGTGGTCGCGCTGGCAGAACGACGGAACTTGAAGTTGCTGTCGTACTCGTCGAACCCGCCATACACGCTGATGCCGCTCTCGACGGTCACCGATTCGCTGTAGGTGTCACCCGAGAGACACACCGCAGGAACGGCGCCGGCCTTGGCCTTGGCGATCGCTGCCGCGATGGTCTTCATCGGGTTGTCGCGCGTCCCGTTGCCGGTGGTGTCGTTGCCGTTGCCCGCCGAGACGTAGACGCACTGCTCGACCATGCCGTCGCCGCCGTCGCAGTTGTCGTCGCTGAAGTTCGCGTC
>JAKLKA010000050.1 GCA_023150915.1 Polyangiaceae bacterium | reverse complement strand
GCCACCCCGGTCACCGCCCCCGATGGCCGCGGCGTGATGCGCCCGTGGCGGCAAGAGACGGGCCTCGCGCCTCGACCCCGGTCCGGTCGCCTCGCTCCTGAGCCGGACGCTGCAGGTCGCCCTGACGAGAACCGATCGGGCCTGGGGGACAACCCGCGCCTCATCTACTGGCACCGGGAAGGTGGGCGACCCGGGGAGGTCGACTACGTGGTGGCCCTGGGCGGGCGCGTGGTGCCGGTCGAGCTCAAATCGGGGAGCGCGGGCGCGATGAAGAGCCTGCACCAGTGCATGGCCGACAAGGGCCTGAAGCTGGCCGTGCGGGTCGACTCGAACCCGCCGTCGTCGATGACGGTGGATGTCGCGACCACGCAGGGTGACCGTGCTCGGTACACCCTGCTGTCGCTGCCGCTGTATCTCCTGCACCGGCTTGCCGAATTGGTCGCCGGGTAGGTGCCGTGCCTCAGCTCATGTTCGGCTGGAACAGGCCGAGCACTGCGCCGGTCGGGTCCTGCACCGCCGAGATGCGCCCGACGTTGGGGACGTCGATCAGCGGCATCAGGACCTTGCCGCCGAGCTTCGCGACGCGCTCGTTGGCGGCCTCGATCTTCTCGACTACCACGTAGGTCAGCCAGTTCGGCGGCATGTTCTCGGCCTTTTGGACGTCGCAGACCATGTTGTCGGCGGTGCCGAGCACCGTCATGTCGCCTGCCGGGCCCGGCTTCTTCTGCCAGCCGAACACCTTGGCGTAGAACGCTGCGGCGCGCCCCAGGTCGGTGGTCGAGAGCGTCTCCCAGCAAAACTCGTGCAGCGCGGGCTTCTCGGGCAGCGGCTGCTCGCCGTCGCCCTTCAGAGCCGCGATGGCGGCGCCGGCGAAGTCGACGAACACCGTGAACCGCCCCACATTCGGGATGTCCGTCGGAGGGACGACCACGGTGCCGCCTTCCGCCTTGGCGGTGGCGGCCACGGCGTCGGCGTCCTTCACCGACACGTAGCTGAGCCACGCGGCCGGCGCCTCGGGCATCGGCTTCTTCATCAGGCCTCCGATCCCCCGGTCACCCAGCTTGACGATGGTGTAGGTCATGTCCCCCATCGGCATGTCGTCGAACTTCCACCCGAACAGCTCGCCGTAGAACCCCTTCACCCGATCCGTGTTGTCAGTCATGAGCTCGCGCCAGCAGACGCGGCCGATGTTGTGATGCGACATGCTTCCTCCTCTTGCCCCGCGCGCACGACGCACTCGGGATATGTCGCCTAACATATTTTCGACCCGGGGGAAGCCCACACGGGTATTCTACCGGCCAGGCCATGCCTTACCCGCCGGATCACAAACCCAAGACCCACGCGCGCATCGTGCGGGTCGCTGCTCGGCTGTTCCGGAAAGACGGTTTTCAGGCCACCGGCGTCGATCGGCTGATGTCGGCCGCCGGGCTGACCCGCGGCGGGTTCTATGCTCACTTCCGCGACAAGACTCAGCTCTTGATCGAGTCGCTGGAGCGTGTCCTGGACGAGTCGCAGGAGAACCTGCTGGGGCGCGGGCTCGACGCGCTCGAGGGCGATGCTTGGGCGCGCGCCGCGGCGAAGCGCTATCTGTCGTCGGCTCACCGGGCCGGGCCCGCCGACGGCTGCCCGGTCCCGGCCTTGGGGGCAGAGGTCGCCCGCGCGCCGGCCTCGGTTCAGAAGGTGTTTGCCGCCCGGATCGACGGCATCTTGCGGCAGATGGCGGCGCGCCTGGGCGGCGGCACGGCGGGTCGTCGGCGCGCCATCCAGCTCTTGTCTTCGTGGGTGGGCGCGCTGCTGCTCGCGCGCGCGGTGGGCGAGCGCCGCCTGGGCGAAGAGATCCTGGCCGCCGTCCGTGCGCAGGCCAACCCGCCGCGGCGCCGGCGCACGCACTGACCGGGCTGGAATGCCGCAGACCTAGACAATTGCTGGCGCTCTCGCGAGCCGGCTGGCTACGATCGGCCCCTGGTGTCCGAGCCGCCCCCGTCCAGCGAGCCCCTTCCGAGACGTTTCGGGCGCTTCGTGCTGTTCGACAAGATCGGCGAGGGCGGCATGGCGCGCATCTATCTGGGCCGCCAGAGCACCGACCTGGGCGGCGAGCGCCTGGTGGTGGTCAAACAGATCTTGCCGATCCTGGCGTCGAGCCAAGAGTTCTCGCAGCTCTTGATCGAAGAGGCCAAGCTGGCCGCGGGGCTGTCGCACGGGAACGTGGTGCAGGTCATCGACCTGGGGCGCGAGGACGACGTCCTGTACATCGCCATGGAGTACGTCGAGGGCTTCGACCTCTCGGACCTGCTCAAGCGCTGCTCGCGCACCAAGACCCCGCTGCCGGTCGAGTTCTCGATCCTGATCGTGATCGAGACGCTACGCGCCCTCGACTATGCCCACCGGAAGAAAGACGCCGACGGCCGGCCCCTGGGCGTGGTGCACCGCGACGTGTCCCCGTCGAACGTGCTGGTCAGCTTCGACGGTGAGGTGAAGCTCTGCGACTTCGGCATCGCGCGCGCGATGGGGGTCGGGGCCGAGCTGCCCACAGAGGCCATCCAGGGCAAGGCCGGCTACATGAGCCCCGAGGCCGCCGCCGGGGGCACGGTGGATGCGCGCTCGGACGTGTTCGCCGCGGGTGTGATCTTGTGGGAGCTGCTCGCGGGTCGCCGGCTGTATCGTGGCGAGGGCGGGCGGCCACCGTCGCTCGAGCAGGCGCGTCGCGCCGAGATCCCGCCACTGCCCGCGCGCGAGCTGCCGAACGAGCCGGCGCTCCACGCCATCGTGAAGCGCGCGCTGGCCCGGAACCCCGACGAGCGCTTTCCCAGCGCCCGCGAGTTCTCGCGCGAGCTCGAAGATTGGGCCGGAGAGTCCGGCATGCTGGCCAGCCCGCTGCGGGTCGGCGAATGGCTGATGCAGACCTTCGGCGCCGAGATCGTCGAGCGGAGGCGCAGTCGCGAGCGGGCTGCCAAGCGCCATGAAGAGACGCCCGGCAGCACCGACCTCGACTCGCTGGCAGGGCTGGCCGCGCCGGCGGCGCCGCACCAGGTGGTGCTGCGCCAGGCGCCTGCCGAGTCGCCCCCGCCGCCGCGCGTGGACTCGCCGCCGTCTCTGGTCGGGGTGGTCCACTCGACCCGGCCCCGCGAAGCAGCTGAGCGCGAAAAGAGCGGCCCCAGCTTCCTTTTGTGGATGATGATCGGTGTGGTGCTCGCGGTGATCGTGATCGCCGTGGTGATGCGCTAGATCCACCTCGTGCTTCTCGCGCGCGTCTCGGTGCCGGTGCCGCTCGGGCAGGCATTCACCTATTCGGTGCCGGCGGGGCTCGAGCTGCAGCGCGGCGCTCGGGTGCTGTGCGACTTCGGCCGGCGGCGCGTGGTGGGCGTGGTGCTCGACGTGGCAGAGCGCGAGCCCGACGTGCCGCTCGACAAGCTGAGGCCCGTGGTCGCGCTGGTCGACCCCGAGCCGGTGCTGCGGGTCGAGCTCTTGGACTTCTTGCTCGAGCTGGCGCGCTATTACCTGGCGCCGATCGGGGACGTGATGCGCCTGGCCCTGCCCGCCATCGAGCGCAGCTCGGCGCGCGCGCTCGCCGGCCAGGCAAAGCTCGCTGCGGTGGGCCGCCTGGTCCGGGTCGCGACGGCGCTCCCCCTGCCGGTGCCGGCCCAGATCCGCGGGCAGGCTCGGGCGGTTCACGAGCACCTGCTGGCGAGCGGGCCGGCAGAGGTGGCGTCGCTGGTCGCGCGCTTCGGCAACGCTCGCGCCGCGCTCGAGCGGCTGGCCCAGGCCGGCCTGGTGACGCTGGAAGAGCAGCCGAAGGCCCGGGACCCGTTCTTCGTGGTGCCCGCCCCGCGCGACACGCCTCCACAGCTCACGCCGCCCCAGGCCCGCGCGGTCGACGCCATCCACGCGCGGCTCGAGGCCCACGAGCGCGGCGGTTTTCTGCTGCACGGGGTCACCGGCTCGGGCAAGACCGAGGTCTATCTGCGGGCGGTGGAGCGGGCGCTGGCCCTGGGGGGCTCGGCCATCGTGCTGGTGCCCGAGATCGCGCTCACGCCCCAGCTGGTCGGCCGGTTCCGCGCGCGGCTGGGCGAGCGCATCGCAGTCATGCACAGCGGCCTGGGGGACGCCGATCGGCACGCGATGTGGAAGGCGCTGCGCTCGGGGGAGGTCAAGGTCGCGGTCGGCGCACGCTCGGCCCTGTTTGCACCGGTCGAGCGGCTGGCGCTGATCTGCGTCGACGAGGAGCACGACGGGTCGTTCAAGCAAGAAGAAGGCGTGCGTTACAACGCGCGCGACATGGCGCTGCTGCGGGCCCATCGCGCCGGCGCGGTGACCGTGCTCGGTTCGGCCACGCCATCGTTGGCCAGCGAGCTCGGGGTGCGCGAGCAGCGCCTCGAGCGGCTGCTCTTGCCCGAGCGCGCCCGCGCGAGCGCCGTGTTGCCGCGGGTCGAGCTGATCGACTTGAGGCGAGTGGGCGCCGGGCCGTCGGGCCACCGACTGCTCAGCCTGCCACTTCATCGCGCGCTCGAGCAGACCCTGGAGCAGAAGGGTCAGGCCATCTTGTTCCTCAACCGCCGCGGGTTCGCGCCCAGCCTGCTGTGCGAGGCGTGCGGCAAGGTGGTCGAGTGCCCCAGCTGCGCCGTGGCCCTCACGCTGCACCGCAGCGGTCGGCCCAGGCTGGCTTGTCACTATTGCGATCATTCCACGGCGCTCGTCGACCGGTGCCCGGGCTGTGGCAGCGGGCGCCTGAGCGAAGAGGGCGCCGGCACCGAGCGCATCGAGCAGGCGCTGGCCGAGGCGTTTCCGGCCGCGCGCATCGCTCGGCTGGATCGCGACGTGGCGGCGGGCGCAAAGAGCGAGAAGGTCCTCGACCGCATGCGCCGCCGCGAGATCGACGTGCTGGTGGGCACGCAGATGGTGACCAAGGGTCACGACCTGCCAGACGTGACCCTGGTGGGGGTGCTCAACGCGGATGCGGCGCTCGCCATGCCCGACTTCCGGGCGGCCGAGCGGGCCTTCCACCTGTTGGTCCAGGTCGCCGGGCGAGCGGGGCGCGGTGACGTGCCCGGCAAGGTGCTGATCCAGACCTGGCAGCCCGAGCACCCGGCCGTGGCGCTGGCAGCGAACCACGACGTGGCGCGGTTCGTGGAGCGCGAGCTGGCCGATCGCCGCGAGCTCGGCTACCCGCCGTATCGGCGCATCGCGCTGGTGCGCGTGGATGCGCTGCACGAGGCGCGGGCCCGCGAAGCGGCCGAAAGGCTGGCTCAGCTCGCGCGCAAGCACGCCGCGCACGAGGTCGAGGTGCTCGGCCCGGCGCCTGCGCCGCTGCCCCGGCTCCGCAACCGGTACCGCTTCCGCTTCATGGTGCGGAGCGACGACCGCGCAAAAATGAGGCCGGTGCTCTTGGCCGTGGCGCGCGCCGCCGTGGACCGTGCCGTGCGCGTGGCGATCGACATCGATCCGGTGAACATGCTGTGAATGCCGGGGTCAGATCGAGTATGAGTCCGGTCATGGGTCGAGCGCTGGCGCCGTGTGCCGCAGCCGTCGTGCTCGCGGTGGCGGGGCAAGCCCACGCCTATGAAGAGCAGTGGCACTTCGGCGGCGGGCTGGGCGCCGCCGAGTTCGTGAATGGGGGCTCGCCGATCGCGCCCATGCTGGGCGTTGTCGTCGCCTACGACGTCTCGGACATGTTCGACTTCCGGATCGAGCTCGGCGCCGCGCAGCACGAGTTCCTGCCCGACCGCCCGACCCGCCTCTATTCGGCTGCGGGCGGCGTGGTCTACAAGCTCGACGTGCTCGAGTGGGTGCCGTACGCCGGAATCCTGGGCGGGTACTACGCGTTCTCCGGAGGGCCATGGCCCAGCCACCTGAAGCAGCGCGAGCTCGGGGTCTCGATCCCCCTCGGCCTGGACTACACCGTGTCTCGAACCTTCGGCCTGGGCGCGCAGATCAGCTACCACGGCTTCATGAGCGACCCGCTTGGCGGGGTGGGGGACGCCCCGTATTTCTCGGCGCTGCTCCGCGCCGAATTCCGCTACGGCTGGTGACCCCGCGGTTTTTCGGCTGGTTTGCCCGGGCGTGCTAGGTAAGGGCGGGTGATGCGGCGGCTCTGGATCAGCGCTACTTTCGCCGTCTGGGGGGCGGCGTGCACCCGCGGGTCGGGCCCCCCGCCCACGCCCACCGAGGCCGCCCCGAGCGTGGCGGAAGCGGCGGCTCCGCCGGCGGACGCCAGCGCGGCGGTGCCCGAGGTCAAGCCCAGCGAGTGGACCGAGGCCATTCGGCTGCAGCAGTGGGAGCAGGCGGCGAAGCTGATCGATGCCCTGGGCCCGAAGCGGGACCGGCCCGAGGTGCGCTTTGCCCGTGCCTGGGTGGCGCGGGCCCTCGGGGACGACGCCGCGGCGGTGAGCTTGCTGAAGGACCTGGAGAAAGAGCTGCCGGTGCTCGGGCCCGAGATTGCCGACGAGCGCGCCGAAGCCCAGGCCAAGGCGGGCCCGTTCGACGCGGCGGCGAAGTATTTCGAGGGCAAGAACACCTCGGCCGGGTTCACCCAGGCTGCCCTGGCGTGGGAACGCGCCGGCAAGCTCGACGACGCGCGGAAGGCGGCTGACCGCGCGGTGGGTCTCGCGAGCGCCGCGAAGCCCAAGAAGAACGGCCCCTCGAAGGACGAGATCGCGGCACGACACGCCCGCGCGACCATCGCCGAGAAGCAAGGCGCCACCGATATCGCGACGACCGAGCTGCGCTGGTTGGCGACGTTTGCGCCGTCGGCAGACTTCGCCGGCGACGTGGACGCGCGGCTGGAGAAGCTCTCGCCCAAACGCGCTCTGACCAAGCGCGAGCGCTACGAGCGCGCCCTGGCCATGGCGCGCGCGGGAAAGGTCGAGCTCGTCGAGCGCGAGATCGCTGCCATCGACCGGGCCGACGGCCCGGGGGTGAGCAAGGCCGAGGCGCTCCACGCTCGCGGCTGGGCGCTGTACCAGGCACGGGACTTCGAGCGGGCCGCCGAGGTGCTCACCGACGCATCCAGGCAGGGCGGCGAGCACGCGGCCCACGACTTGTTCCACGCCGCCCGCGCCCTGTCGCGCACCCACAAAGACGACCGCGCCATCGCCGTGTATGGCGACGTGGCGCGCCGCTTCAAGAGCAGCCCGTACGCCGAGCGTGCTCGCTTCCTCTCCGCGCGGCTCTTGTACGTCGGCGGCCGGTGGAAAGAGGCTTCCGTTGCCTACGCGGCGTACACCAAGCGGCACGCCAAGGCGGGGCAGTTCTCGAGCCAGGTGCACTACGAGCGCGCGGTGTCGCTGCTCGCAGCGGGCCAGCACGACCAGGCGGCCAAGGCGCTGGGCGCGCTGGCCGAGGCCGAGACCAAGGAGCACGAGGCCGCCTCGCTGCGCGAGCTGACCGCGGTGGCGCTCGAGGGTGCCGGCAAGAAACCCGCTGCGGCGAAGCTCTACCGACAGGTGGTCGACGAGCGTCCGCTCTCGTTCGCGGCCCTGGCGGCCGCCAGCCGCCTCGAGGCGCTGGGCCAGCCCAAGCCCACGCCGATCGAGCCGCCCAAGCTCGGGTCGGTGCGTTCCGAGCTCGCCGTCGAGCTGCCAGCGAAAGCGCGGCTCTTGCACTCGCTGGGTCTGGATCTGGACGCCGAGCGCGAGCTCGAGCGCCACGAAGAGTCGATCCGCAGGCAGTACGCCCCGCGCGGTGACGAGGCGCTGTGCCGCATGTATGGCGCCCTGGGCCCGGCAGCGCGGCGCTATCGCGTGGGGCAGCGGGCCGCCCGCCCCGAGGACCTGAACCGCGCGCCCGCCCCCGACACGCGCTGGCTCTGGGACTGCGTGTATCCGCGACCGTACGAAGATCTGGTGCGCAGCGCCGAGCAGAAGTGGGGCCTGCCGAACGACCTGATCTATGCGGTGATGCGCCAAGAGAGCGCGTTTGCCCCGGCGGTGGTCTCGCCGGCCAACGCCGTCGGGCTCTTGCAGCTCATCCCACCCACGGCGCAAAACGCCGCGAAAGAGCTCGAGCTGCCCTTCGAGCCCCTGCTGTTGTCGAGCCCCGCGTACAACATCCGCCTCGGCAGCTTCTACTTGTCGAAGGTGCTGGGCACCTTCGGGGGGAACGTGGCGCTCGCCGCCGCGGCCTACAACGCCGGCCCCAGCGCCGTGAGTCGCTGGCTCGAGACCGGCGAGAAGCTCCCGCTCGACGTGTTCGTCGCGCGCATTCCTTACGACGAGACTCGCGTCTACGTGAGCCGCGTCGTCGGCAACCTCGCGCGGTACTCGTACCTGTCCGGGGGCGACGACGCCATCCCGCGGCTCGCCCTGGCCATCCCCGGTGGCCTGCGCGCCAACCCCAGCGCGTACTGAGCCCGAACTGACATGATACGCCCGGATGCCGGGCTTTCTCCCCCCGGCTTTCGGCGTGTTGCTGCCCGGCTACACACCTGCGATCGGGCTGCCCTACCCCCTGCCGCCGGGGCCCGCGCATCGGCGCGAAAAGGCGTGTGGTCTGGATGTTGCTGGTAGGCTGCGCTACCGGGAGGCTCTCTTGATGAAAATCGGGCTGATTAGTGTCGTGGCGCTGGTTCTGGCCACGGGTTGTGCGAAGAAAGAAACCACCTCGTCGTCGAACATCCGCACCAAGGGCATCGCGGCGACCATCTCGGTCACCGCCGGTGGCAGCTCGTCGGAAGTCGAGGCCATCCTCCGAGTCGGTGGTGACGAGAGCAACACCTACGTCATCCTCGAGAACGGCGACAAGATGGTGGCCGACGTCGCGGGCGACAAGAAGGACATGCAGGCGCAGTCCGAGGGCGTGTACCAGGCGAGCTATGGCACCAACGCCGCCGAGACCGAGTTCAAGGTGATGCTCGAGCGCGAAGAGGACGACGACGCCCTGGGCAACGTGGTGAAGCTGCCGCCGCCCTTCACCATCGGCGCGCTGCCGACCAACAGCCCGTCGCGGGCCAATGACGACGTGACCGTGACCTGGGACGCCTCGACCTCGGGCGACGACATGACCATGCGGGTCAAGGGCAGCTGCATCTTCGACGAAGACTTCGACATCCCGGGCGACTCGGGCAGCTTCGTGATCGACAAGGGCAAGCTCGAGTCCACGGGTGGCTCGAACCCCGAAACCTGCGACCTGGAGATCACCATGTGGCGGACCCGCAAGGGCACCGTGGACAGCGCCCTCGACAACGAGAGCACGATCAAGGCGACTCAGAAGCGCACCGCGAAGTTCACCTCCGCGCCCTGAGCGGTCAGTACCGGCCGATGTGCTCGGCGCCGAGCCGAATCGTGGCGGTGGCCAGCGCGCGCGGGCCGTCGCCCGCCCAATGTGCGGCAAACGCGTCGCGGAGCACCAGCTCCGCGACCTTGCCGCGGGGCGAGAAGCCCCACTCGGCCTCTTGCGACATGTCGTGAGGGTCGGCGTACAGGCGCCACACGAAGAACCCGGCAAAGGTCGGCTCGTCCACGAAGGCCGAGAGCAGCGCGTAGTACGCCTCGGCCTGCGCCAGCTCGTCCACCACCACGTTGCTCATCCCGTCGGGCCACTCCCAGGGCTTGATCGCGGGGTTCGGCCGGGTGGTGTAGCCGAACTCGGTGAACATCACCGGCTTGTTCCAGCTCTTGGCCAGCGCCGCGACCCGGTTCGCCACGTCGCGGCCGCCCTGCATCAGCTCGGCGCGCGGCGCGCCCTCTTTCTGCGCCAGCGGGAAGAAGGCGTTGATCCCGATCACGTCCAGCTCGCCCAAGATCACCGTGCGGTCGGCGTCGTCCCAGTTCGCGGCATAGGTCAGGAGGCCCGGGTACACGCCGCGCACGTCGCGGATGATGGCCGAGAAGCTGGGCGCTCGCGCGGTGGTCAGCCAGCTTCTGAGCTCGACGCCGACCGAGAGCATCTCGACCCCGGTTTCTGCCGCGAGCTTGGCCCAGCCCAGCAGAAACTCGCGATAGCTCGCGGCCCAGAGCGCCCAGCGCGCGTCGTCGCCGGGATCGATCAGCGCCCGCCAGCCGCCGGTCTCGACCCACAGGTGGGGCACCAGCAACACCTTCAGGCCCTGTGCGTGCGCTTGCTCGATGGCGCGGCGAACGGCCACGCGGTTCTCGGCGTGGTCCAGCTCGAACGTCGGTGAAACACCGGTCGGTGCCAGATCCCACACGCGCCCGAAGGGGGTCAGGCTGACCCACGTGGCGCCCATTCGCCGCGCCTCGGACAGCGACGCGGCGCAGGCCGCGCTGCCATAGCCCTTGTCGGGGTGCAGCGCGCTCTCGATGGGGCCGATGGTCACGCCGCGGATCGCACCCAGGCCGCTGTCTTGCCAGCCGGTGGCGCGCGGGGGCAGCGCTGCGCGATCGAGGGGCGCCGCGCGGGCCGCGCCCGCCGCCAGCACCAAGGCCAGGGCCAGCTCACGCACCAACGAGCCTCGCTGCGACCGCCGAGAGCAGGTCGTCCGTGAGGTCCGCGATGGTCTTCTCCACTGCGTCGGCGCCGGCCTCGAGCAGGGCTGCTTCGGGGTAGCTGTGGGCCACTGCCACGCAGGTCAGCCCGGCGGCCTTGGCCGCGCGCACGCCCGCGAGCGAGTCCTCGATCACCAGCACGCGCCGTCGCTCGACCCCCGGCAAGAGCGCCACTGCCTTCTCGTAGCCCTCGGGGTCGGGCTTGCAGCGCGTGGTGTCCTCTGCTGCCACGATGAAGCTCACCCGGTCACGCACGCCGAGCAGCCCAAGCCCCAGCTCGATCTCGTCGCGAAGCGCACCGCTCACCACGCCCACCGGTCCGTGGGCGGCGCAGGCGCACACCCGCTCGCTGGCCCCGGCGAACAGCGCGAGCCCCGCCCGAGCGCGTTCGAGATAGAGCGGGCGTTTGGCGTCCACCAGCTCGGCCACCAGTGCCGGCGTCGCGTCGCGGCCCGCGTCCATCAGCATCGCGCTGAACGCGCCGACGTCGTCGAAGCCGATGTAACGCTCGAAGTACGTGCGCTCGTCGACCGCGATGCCGCGCGGCGCGAGCGTCGCGCGAAACGCGGCGAGATGGACGGCCTCGTCATCGACGAGCACGCCGTTGAAATCGAACAGGGTTGCCGCGAACACCGGCCGGGAAATTAGCCCAAAACCTGGCAAAGTCCCCCCGCTGCGAACAGCGGACCGCCGTCGTCACGGGGTTTTGTCCCGATGCAGGAACGGTGCTTGCATCGGCTGAGCCCTTGTGTCAGGTTCGCCGCGCTTTCTCACCTTTTGTGCGTCTCGACCAACATGAGTAAAGGCGATCTTTTGGAGATGGAGGGCGTCATTCAGGACGCCCTCGGCGGTGGCCAGTACACCATCCGGGTGGACCAGGGCGGTGCCATCGTGCGCGCTCAGCTGTCGGGCCGCATGCGCCGGCACCACATCCGCGTGCTGCCGGGCGATCGGGTGCGTGTCGCCGTGTCGCCTTACGATCTCAGCCACGGATTGATCGTCTACCGCGGGAAGTGAGCAGGGCCGCATGCCGGCCGTGCGCAGCCGCCCGCACCTGACCCTGCTGATGGCGCTCTTGCCCGCGTGCGGGCGCAGCAGCGCCGAGGCTCCGCGCGAAGATGCCGGCCCCGTGCCGGTGGCCGTGGCGTCGGCGCCCCCCGCCTCGCCGCCGCCGCAGCTGCTCTATCTGCCCGACGGTGGCGACCTCGGCCCGCCTCGCGCCCCGGGGCAAGGCCTTCTGCCGGGGCCGTGGGGCACCCGGTCCCAGCGGTGCCCGGAAGAGATGGTGGATGTTCAGGGCCGGTTTTGCGTCGACCGCTACGAGGCCACGCTGGTCGATCGCGAGCAGGGGCGCGAGCTCTCGCCGTATTACCACCCAGCTCGGATGCAATCGCAGCGCGAGTACGGAAGGTGGCAGAAGGCACGGCTCGAGTCCGAGGTCGCCGAGTCGCGCGAGATGGCCGTGCCCGTGCCGCCGGCGTTCCAGCTGAAAGAAGAGTTCGAGCCCCGCGCCCAGGTCAAAGCCGGCGTCGTCCCCAACGGCTACGTCAGTGGCGACGCAGCGGCCAAGGCGTGCCAGGCGGCCGGTAAGCGCCTGTGCACCCAAGAAGAGTGGGTCACTGCCTGTCGCGGCGAGAAGAACCGCAAGTTCCCCTACGGCGACAAGTACGAGCAGGGGCGCTGCAACGTGTTCCGCGAGTCGCACCCGGCGTTGGTGCTGCACGGCAACCCCAGCATCAACCACCTGGACCCTCGGCTGTTGAAGGTGAAGGCGAACGGCAAGCCGCTGCTCCGGAAGACGGGCGAAACCCCCGACTGCAAGAGCGAGTGGGGCAACGACGCCGTCTTCGACATGGTCGGCAACCTGGACGAGTGGGTGGACGACGCGAAAGGGCGATTTTCCGGGGGGTTCTTCGCGCGCAGCACGCGCGAGGGCTGCGATGCCAGCATCACCGCGCACCCGCGCTCGTACTACGACTACAGCTTGGGCGTGCGCTGCTGCAAGTGACTCAGGGCAACGTTCGCGCGCGGAAGTGGCGCGTGGCCCACCACAAGGTCTCGCTCGGCTGGTGCCACGAAGCCCACGAAGCAACCTCGCGCAGGTCGACCGCCGAGCGGCGCCGCGCTTCGTTGCTGTACACCACGAAGAGGAAGCCGTCGCAGGCCGCATGCGAGAGCTGCTCCAGGTGCTGCACGTGCTGCTCGAGCAGCCAGCCCTGCAGCTGGACGGCGGTCGGCGGTTGTCCTGGGCGCAAAGGGCGAGCGTCGTCGTCCAGCTCGAGGGCCGCAGGCGCGGTCCTGAGCACCTGAATGACCACGGCCACGTCGGGTGCTGCCGCATCGCGCGGCGCTGGATTGGGGATGCCGAACAGCTTGCGGGTGTCGACGTAGATGGGCGCGCGTCGCTCGTCGAGCGGCAGCGGGGCGCGCTCGAAGGTGACCGTGGTCGCGTCGAAGTACATCCGGTCCCAAGAGTGGTCACCGACCACGTGGCGGATGGCCCGCCGCAGGCGGTCGGCGTACTCGAACAGCAGCTGCTGCTCGGGGTGGGGCAGGGTGAAGATCCCCGGCTTGGCCGAGAACCAGCGGGTGACCTCTTCCCACGTGCCCTCGGCCAGGTTGCGAACCTGGGTCAAACTCATCAGCGGCTCGGGCGCCATGGGCCGCGATTATTCGGCCCTCCGGGCCCGCCCCCAAGCCCATTTGCCAAAATGTAGGCATATGTAGGTTCGTTGGGTACCATTTCGACCATGCCACTGCCGTCGGGTCGCGCCCTTCTGGGCTTTTTGGTGGGGGTGGGGGCAATGGCCGGAGCCACGGGCTGTGGCCACCCGGTCCAGAACAAGCTGGAAGGCCGCTGGGTCGGCGACAGCGTCGAGAACTTCGACGATCGCCACGTCGCGGTGGCCACGGGCTGGGCTCGGGGGGCAAGCTTCGAGTTCTCGGGCTCGAACCTGACCGTGGCCATCCCCGCCGAGGACCCACGCACCGCCAGCTACAAGGTCGCCTCGGTCCGCGAGAGCTCCGTCGAGCTGGCGGTGACCGCCAAAGACGGCACGCGAGACAAGCTGCGACTCAAGCTGGACTCGGAGCACAGCATTCGCTGGCTGCTCTCGGACGAGCGCGCCATCGTGCTGCGCCGCGAGTGAGCGTCACTCGCTGGCGACCAAGATCGAACGCTGGGCGCTGCCGCCGCGCGCGCTCTCGGGGAAGCGCAGCTTGGCCGTATCGCTCTGCACGCAGGCCAGCACCGAAGGCGACAGCGGCGGCTCGAAGGTCATCGCATGGGGCTTGCCGTCGGCGCCAAACGCGACGTCGAGCTGCGTCCGCATCTGGACGCGCACCTCGCCCGGGGCGCCGCTCTGCGTGAAGCAGCGCGAGACGCTGGCCGAGATCTGCTCGAGCGCCTTGGCCACGCCGCTCTCCGAAGGGGTTGCCGGCGCCGGCGCCTTGGCTGCCGCACTTCCCGCCGGCTTCGGGTCCACCGCTGGCGGCTCGACGGCTGCCTCGGCGCCGCGCTGCACCTCGCCGGTCAGGCCGTTCTTGGCAAAGGCCCCGGAATCGCGCGCCCGCAGGAAGAAGCTGGGCTTCTGCCCCACGCCACCCACGGCCACGACGCCCTCGCTGACCGAGACGTTCACCCCGCGCTCGGTGCGCACCACGCGGAACGCGGTACCGTGCACGGCCACCCGCGCCTCGTCGACCTCGATCACGAAGGTCTCGGGCTTCGGGCTGGGCACCACCTCTGCCGAGATGGCCCCTTGGGTCAGCCGCAGTCGAATCACGTCACCCACCGCCTCGACCGTGGCCTGGCTGGACGGTTCCAGCGTGTAGCTCGCGCGGGTGGGGTGGCTCACGACCACTGCCTGCGCCTCGGCGACCACGCGATCCCCACCGGCGAGCTGGTTGCCGTCGATCTGGGTCTGGCCCGGGCCGAACACCCGGCTGGCGGTGGTGGCGACCGGCTGCACCCCCGCCTGGGGCGCGCGATCGCCGCGCAGCAGCCCGACGCCGAGAACGAGCAGCACCGCGGCTGCGGCGGCCAGGATTACCGCCAGGCGACCGCCACCGCTACGGCGCGTCTCGCGCGCGTCGGCGTCGACGCGAGCCATCAGCTGGCGCTCCAGTCGATCCCAGTCCAGGTCGCCGGACGGCGCGTCGCGCATCTCGCCCGTGACCTGCTCGAGCGCCCGATCGTCTCCGCTCTGCTCGGTCATTGGGCCTCCTCGGTGCCGGACAGCTCTTTGGCAAGTGCCGCCAGGCTGGGCTCTGACTTCAACAGCTCTGCGAGCTCGCGCCTCGCATAGAACAGTCGTGTGCGCACGGTGAGCACCGGAGCATCCACGATCTCCGAGATCTCGGCGGCCGACAAGCCCTGCAGCTCGTGCAGCACGAACACCGTGCGTTTCTTCTCCGAGATCTGCTCGAGCAGGCGGCCAAAGGCTCGAACACGAGCGTGGCGCGCGGCGTCTTCGTCGGGCGAAAGGCCCGACGACACGGGCGTGAGGCTCTCGGGCGTCTCGACCAAGACGGGCCGGCTCTTGGCCGAACGGCGCTGCATCAAGACCACGTTGACCGTCACCCGATACAGCCAGGTCGAGAACCGCGCCTGCCCGCGGAAGTCTTTCACGCTGCGGTGGACCTGGAAGAACACCTCTTGCACCAGGTCGTCGACGTCCGCGCCGGGCCCGGTCATCCGCTGAACCAGGCGCGCCACGTCCGTGCGGTGGCGCACGAACAGCTCGCGGAAGGCGGTCCGGTCCCCAGCCTGGCAACGCTCGACGAGGCGTTCCGACTCGTCCGGCTCCATGGTCCGCGCGGTCACCGTGATTGTGTGCTGCGCCGGGCGCTCGGTCGCCATCGGGACCAAGAGCGCCGGCGGCACGACGACACCCGGCCACGACTGGGCCATGGGCAAAGCTGCAGCAGGCATCGAGGGGATTGGATGCACCGCAGGTCCGAGACCTTCATGACCGCCTCCCCCGAGCGCAACGAATCAGAACAACTTGCGCAGATCCGCGGGATCTTTCTTCTTTTGCTCGAGCAGGCGGTTCACGGCCCGCAGCAGGCGGGTCTTGGCCGGGCCGCTGATCGGCTTGCCCGTCAAGGCCTGGGTCAGCAGGCGGGGCGTGATCGGTCGCCCGGAGCGCCGCTTCGCGGGCTTCTCGGCGCCCTCGGCCGGCTTCGTCTCGGCCTTGGCGCCGCGGCGCTTGGCGAGGCGCGCCAGGCGGTCTTCCCGCTGGAGCCCCTCGATCAGCTTCGAGGTGTTCAGAAGGCGGCGCGAGTCGAGCTGGTTGTCGGTGAGAAACTGCTGGAATTTGCTGGCCATGGCAACGATGGGGCGGCCTTGGGGCCGCGGGCTGGGGCCGCCGGCAGGCGGCGAGGGGCGCGGACCATAGCACGCGCCGTTCGGACCGCAGCGCGAGAATCCGCTTTGTGACCTCCGGCGCTTTTGGGAGTCTTCCGTCGCGATGGCCAAAGACCTCGTCGAAGCGGCGGCGCGGGTCCGAGCCCTGGCGGCGCCGGCTCCCCAAGTGGGCGTGGTGCTCGGTTCTGGGCTCGGCGCGTTCGGCGACTCCCTCTCCGGACTGGTGAAGGTGCCCTACGCCGACATCCCACACATGCCGCAGTCGTCGGTGGTGGGGCACTCGGGCAATCTGTGCCTGGGCAAGGTGGGCGAGGCGAGCGTCGCGTGCCTGCAGGGCCGCGTCCACCTGTACGAGGGGCACGACCTCGACCGGGTCACGTTCGGTGTGCGACTGCTCTCGGAGCTCGGCTGCCGGGCGGTCGTGCTCACCAACGCGGCAGGGGGCATCCAGGCGGGCTTTGCGCCCGGCGACCTGATGCTGATCGTCGATCACCTGAACCTCATGGGGCGAAACCCCCTCGTGGGCCGCAACGACGACGCCGCCGGGCCGCGTTTTCCGGACATGACCCGGGCCTACGACCCGCCGATCTGCGCCGCGGCCCGCGAGGCCGCCGCCGAGCTGGGCGTGAAGCTGCAAGAGGGCGTGTACGCCGGGCTGCTCGGCCCCAGCTACGAGACACCGGCCGAGATCCGCATGCTGCGCACGCTGGGCGCCGACGCCGTCGGGATGAGCACCGTCCCCGAGGTGCTGGTGCTGAGGCACCGCGGTGTCCGGGTGGGAGCCATGAGCTGCATCACCAACCTGGGCGCGGGCCTGTCGCCCACGCTGCTCGATCACTCGGAGGTCGAGGCGACCGCAAACAAGACGCGCGCCACGTTCACCTCGCTGCTCGGCAAGTGGGTCGAAAAGGTCGCGCGGCTGGCATCATGACCGAGCTCGATCTCCCCGCGCTCGAAGCTTTGGCCCAAGGCGTGATGTTGCGCGCTCACGCGCCCTACTCGCGGTTTCGAGTCGGTGCGGCGGTGCGCGCAGCCAGCGGCCAAGCCTATGTGGGGTGCAACGTCGAGAACGCCAGCTTTGGCGCCACGGTGTGCGCCGAGCGCAACGCCATCGGGGCCGCGATTGCGGCGGGCGAGCGCGAGATCGTGGCCGTGGCTGTCCACACCGAGGCGGAAGCGCCGGCAATGCCTTGCGGCATCTGTCGGCAAGTGATCCAAGAGTTCGGACCGGGTGCCGTGATTGTCTCGACCACGCCCACTGCCCGCAGACAGACCACACTTGCCGCGCTCTTGCCCGAAGCGTTCGTGTTCGAGCGATGACCACGGGCGAAACGCTGATCCGCGGGGCGACACTGGTCACCTGCGACGCTGCCGACCGGGTGCTCCGTGGCGACCTCTTGATCCGCGACGGGCGGCTCGCGGGCCTAGGCCGAGTGCGCGCCGGGTCGAAGGCGCGGGTGGTCGACGGTCGTGATCGCATCGTGCTGCCCGGGTTGGTCATGGCCCACGTTCACCTGTGTCAGGTGTTGATGCGTGGCATGGCCGACGACCTTCCCTTGCTCGACTGGCTGAGGCGACGGATCTGGCCCCTCGAGGCCGCTCACGACGAGGCCAGCATTCGCGCCAGCGCCGAGCTCGGCCTGGCCGAGATGCTGCTGGCTGGAACCACCGCGCTGCTCGACCTGGGCACGGTGCACCACCACGACGTGGTGTTCGACGCCTGCGTGCGCTCCGGCATCCGGGTGGTCGGCGGCAAGACGTTGATGGACGCCGGCGCGGGGGTGCCGCGGGTCCTGAAAGAGAGCACGGCCCGGGCACTCTCCGACGCGGAAGGCCTCGAGCGGCGCTGGGCGGGGCACGCCTCGGGTCGGGTCCACTATGCCTGGATCCCGCGCTTCATCCTCTCTTGCTCCGAGCGGTTGATCCGTGGCGCGTGCGAGCGGGCGCGGGCGTCGAACGCCGTGATGCACACCCATGCGGCCGAGCACCCCGGCGAGCGGCACGCGGTCCGAGGTGCGCTGGGTGCCGACGACGTGGTGCTGCTCCGGCGCTGGGGTCTGTTCGGCCCGCGCGCGTCCATCGCCCACGGGGTACAGCTGACGCCAGCACAGATGAAGCGCCTTGCCGACGACGAGACCCGCGTCGTCCACTGTCCGTCCGCCAACCTGAAGCTGGGCAGCGGGATCGCACGGGTCGCGCGCATGCGCGCCGCGGGCGTGACCGTCGGGCTCGGGGCCGACGGAGCTCCGTGCAACAACAACCTCGACCCCTGGCTCGAGATGCGCCACGCGGCGCTGGTCTCGGCGGGCACGGTGGGCCCCGGCGTTCTCCCGGCTCGAGAGGTGCTGCGCATGGCGACCATCGACGGCGCGCGCGTGCTGGGCTTGGCCCACGAGATCGGCTCGCTCGAGGTGGGCAAGCGGGCCGATCTGGTGGTGGTCGGCACCGCGGCGCCGCACGCCGCACCGGCCCCGGATCCGGTGAGCACGCTGGTCTACGCGACCCAGGCGCGGGACGTCGAGCACGTCTTCGTCGGCGGGTGCCCGGTGGTCGCCGCCGGCCAGCTCGTCACGTTGGACGCCGACCGCGTCGTGCGAATCGCCCGTGAGCAGGCGCCACGCCTTTCGCGCCGGGCGAAGCTCGCATGAGCATTCCGCTGCTCCCGGGGGAGCCGCCAGAGCTCTTGGTGCTCGACAAGCCGAGTCGCTGCCCGTATTTGCCCGAGCGCACGTCACGCCTGCCCCTGCGGCTGCCCATTCGCGAGCTCAGCCGCATCGAGCTGGATCAGCGCCTGCACGCGGGCGATCGCCGGCAGGGTCTGGTGCTCTACCGACCCGAGTGCCCGGAGTGCAATGCGTGCGAGCCGATCCGCATCCCGGTGCGCGAGCTCAGAGTCGGCCGCTCGCTGCGTCGCAACGTGCGGCGGGCGGCCGGCGCGCTAACGGTCGAGATCGGGCCGACCGTCACCGACGACGCGCGGGTGCGGCTGTACAACCTGCACAAGCTGGGGCGCGGCTTGGTGGACGAAGCCCGGCAGATCGAAGCCTCGGACTACACCGACTTCCTGGTCGCCTCGTGCTGCGAGTCCTTCGAGCTGCGCTACTCGCTGGCGGGCGAGCTGGTCGGCGTTGCCGTCACCGACCGCGCCGAGTCGGCGCTTTCGGCGGTGTACTGCTATTACGACCCAGCCCACGAAGCGCTGGGCATCGGCACTTTCTCCATCATGAAGCAGGTCGAGCTGTGCCTGGCCTGGGGCCTCGAGTACCTGTACCTGGGCCTGTACATCGGCGAGTGCGACCGGATGCGGTACAAGGCCCGCTTCCTGCCGCACGAGCGGCTGATCGGCGGCCTGTGGCAACGCTTCGAGTGATCAGGGGCTGCGCGCGGCCGAGGCCGATCTGAGCGTGGGCACCAGGCAGAGCGCCCCGAGCAGCGCCAGCGCGATGAACAGCTGGAACACGGCCTCCCAGCCGTAGCGCTTGCTGATCGCAGGGACCACCAGCCCTTCCAGCACCGAGCCCAGTGAGCCCATGCCGTTGACGAAGCCGGTGGCCGTCGCCGCGGCGTGCGGGCCGCCGGCGTCTTGCGATGCAGCGCCCGAGAGCAGCGCGTCGGGTCCGAACAGCGCGGCGCCGATCAGCGCCAGGCCGATCACGTTGGCCCAGATCGAGCTCGAGCCGATGCGCGAGTAGAAGAGCAGCGCCGCCATCAGCGCGACCAGCCCCACCGCCGAGAGCAGAGAGCGCGAGTAGTGCCGCAGTCGGTCCGACGCTATCCCCAGCGCGATCACCCCCACCACGCCGCCGACCTCGAACGCCACCGAGACGTAGCCCGCTTGCTCTTCGCCGTACCCGCGCTTCTTCGCCAGGAAGTACGGCAGCCAGAACAGGAGCGCGTAGCGGATGAACTTGATGCTGCAGTAGCTGGCGCCGTAGCACCAGAGCACCGGGTTTCTCAGCACGGCGCGCTGAGCGACCCGCCGCTCTTCGGCCACGTGCTGGCCGGGGTCGCCGTGCTCGGGCCCCGGTGCGAGCCAGATCCAGACGGCGACGCCCACGATGCCCAGCCACACCGCCGGGCCGAAGAACGCTGCGCGCCAGCCGTAGCGCCCCAGCAAGAATGCCGCGAGCGCGGTCGCCACGATGCCGCCCACCTGGTAGCAGGTGGCCCAGAAGGCCATGACGGTGCCGCGGTTCTCTCGGGTGGTCCACTCGGCCATCGCCCGCGTGGTGCCGGGCCAGCCCGTGGACTGAGCCAGGCCGTTCAGGCAGAAGAACGCTGCGAACAAGAGGGCGGTGCTCGACGCACCGAAGGCGGCGCACGCGGCGGCCGAGGCCAGCATGCCGGCGCCGATCAGTCGTCGCGCCCCGACCCGATCGCCGGCGAAGCCCGAGGCGAACTGCCCGACCGAATAGGCCGCGAGGTAAGCCGTGTCGATGGCGCCGAGCGCGCCCTCGCTCACCCCCAGCTTGTCGTGCAGCGACTTCTTGGCAACGCTGAGCCCCTTGCGCCCGGTGTAGTACGAGGCGTACGCGACCCAGCTGAGAGCCCAGACCACCCAGCGATAGCGCGGCACACGCCGACCCTAACCGACCGCCCGCGCCAGGGGGTGACGAATGAGTGACGTCACCACTCGCTGAGGCAGATCCGCGGCGACGGGTCGCGGGGTTTCGGCGCGCCGGCATCGGGCAGGGGGCTGCGCGCGGGGAGCGCCGCGTCGGCGGGCTCGTCCGTCGGTCCGGCATCCGGCTCGGGCACGATCACCTCGACCTGCTGCGGAGGCTCGAGGCACGCGGCGGGCTTCTGCTCGGCGGCACAGCTGGGGGCCCCGCCCAGGCCCGCGCCAGCGAGTGCGGCGGCCATCAGCCGCGCCCGCCGCCCGAGGATCGCCCTTCTGTCCTGGTCCATCCCGCTTCCCTTTGAAATCGCCGTCCGAATGTGACAGTTGAAACCGGCCTGCGCCCGTAGCTCAGCTGGATAGAGCGCTGGATTTCTAATCCGGTGGTCGGGGGTTCGAGTCCCTCCGGGCGTGCCAGGCTCAGTCGATGGGTCGGTTTTCGGCGTCTTCGATCTGAGACAGCGCGGCGGCCAGGGCGTCTTTGGCGCGCTCGAGCGCCGCCTTGTCGTCGGTCCACTTGGCGCGCGCCTTGGTCAGGCGCTGCGACTCGCTCGCCAGGTTGGCCGCCGTCAGGTCCAGATCGCCGCGGGTGGCTGCAAGCTCGGCCTCTAGCTGCGAGACGCGCCCTTCGCGCGCCACGATGGTCTCGCGGGCTGCGCCGTGCGCGCTCTTCTCGCTGGCCAGGGCCGCTTCCAGCTGCGCGATCTGGCCGTCGCGATCGCGAATCGTGGCGCTCCCTGCGTCGCGTTCTTCGGTGCGCTGTTGCAGGTCGCCTTTCAGCGAGGCGATCTGGGCGTCACGGCTGGCCTCGCTCTCTTCCTTCGAGCGCTCGGTCGCGGCCAGCTTCTCGCGGGTTTCCGCCAGCTCGGCCTTGGTTGCGTCGTGGGCGGCCGTCAACGCCGCTTCGGCGTCGGCGCGGGCTGCTTCCAGCTCGGCCTCGCGATTCGACAAACGCTGCTTCGCCGCGCTGTCCGCGTCGTCCATCGACTGCGCGTGCTCGGCCTTGAGCTTGTTCATCGCGTCTTCGTTGGCGCGATGCAAGGCCGCCATCTTCGAGTCGTATTCCTTCTTCAGCTCGGCCTCACGCTGGGTGATGGCCTCTTCTTTGGCGCGTTCTGCCGCACGGCCCGCTTCTTCCAGCGCTGCCGCCTGGGCCTCTGCCGCTTCGCCCTTGGCCTGCTCGACCGCCGCGGCGAGGTCCTGGCGACCTTGCTCTTCGGCCTGGGCCACGTCGGCCTTGCGCTTCGCCTCGGCCGCTTCCAGCTGTTCCTGATGCTCGGCGCGCAGTGAGGCGTCTTTGGCATCGCGCGTCGCCAGCTCGCGCACGTGCGCCTCTTTGGCGTCGTCCAGCTCGCGGCTCTTGGCCTCGAGGTCACCCTGAAGCTTCTCGCTCTTGCGCTTGAAGTCGTCTGCGCGCTTGCCCGCTTGCTCTTTGTCGGCGCGCGTCGACTCGAGGCTCTTCTGGGTGTCCGACAACTGCGATTCGAGCTCGGCAATGCGGTCGTTCAGATCCGCCTTGTCGCGATCGAGCTTCAACGCGCCGTCGCGCAGGGCCAGCAGCTCTTTGTCCTTGCTGGTGGCCTGCTCGCGCAGATCCAGCAGCTCTTTGTCCTTCTTGTTGAGCTGCTCGCGCAGATCCAAGAACTCGCGCGCCGAGCTGCCGCTGCTCTTGCCCGCCGACGAGAGCTTGGCCTTGGTTTCGTCCAGCTCGCGCTTCAGGCGCTGCACCTCGGCGTCTTTGCTGGCTTCGCGGCCCGCGGTGTCTTCGAGCTCGGTGGCCTTCTGGCGGGCGGTCTCGAGGTCACCCTCGAGCTCGCCGACGCGTGCGCGCAGCTTGTCGATCTCGGCCTGCAGCGCCGGCTCGGCCGAGGCGCGCGGGGGAGCGGCGGCGGGGGGCGGCGCGATCGACGCGGGTGCCCGCTCGGGCTCGCGCGCGGGTTCGGCCGGGGCGGGCTCGGGCTCGGGCTCGGGCTCGGGCTCGGGCGCAGGCTCGGGCTCGGGCTCGGGGGCGGATGGCGGCTGCGATGCCACCGGCGGCGTGCTGGGCTTCTGCTGAAGCGAGTCGAAGACCTGGTCGAGCTCCCCCTCACCGCCGCCGCCGCCGTCGGCCGCCAGCGGCTCGGCGTCGTCGAGCACGATCTCGTCGTCGATCACGATGTCACTGGGCGGCGGCTCGGTGAGCCCGCCGGCTTCCGGCAGCGCGACGAAGGCCCGGGCGCGACCCATCAGGTCACCGAACGAGATCGGTTTGTGGATGTAGTCTTCTGCGCGCGTTCGCAGGCGCCGGTGCTGCTCGAACGTCTCTTCCGTCGAGTCGCTGCTCATGATGATGAGCGGGATGTCCTTGAGCGCCGGGTCGCGCTTGAGCTTGTTGCAGACCGAGAAGCCGTTCATGCGCGGCAGCTCGATCGAGAGCAGGATCAAGTCGGGCTTGTTTCCGGCGGCTTCCTGCAACCCGACGTTCGCTTCGTCGACGACCGTCGTCTCGCAACCCAGGGCCGTGAGACCGTCTTTCACCACCGTCGCGAATTCAGCGTCCGCTTCGAAGACCAGTACCTTCATTGGCAACTTTCCGCGGGGAGGATCCGACCGAGATGGCCGGGGGGCGCAAACGCGAGGAGCCCACAATATCGGCCACTTGGAGCAGGGTCAAACCTGCTGTGGGCCGGCGCCCCCGTCCTTGCGGGCCGCCTTCTCCGCGTGTCCGCTGGTGCCCGCGCGGCGAGCCAGCTCACGAAGCACTTCGCGAAACGGGATCTGGCGCGCTTCGAGACCGACCAGCAGGTGGAAGAGCACGTCCGCGCTCTCGGCTGCGACACGCTCTGCCGACTCTTCGGCGATCGCATCCGCGAGCTCGGCCGCCTCTTCTCTGAGCTTCTCGCCGATCTGGGGCGCACCACCGTCGAGCAGTGCCCGCGTGTAGCTCTTTTCCGCACTACTGCTCGCCCGTGCGGCGATCACCGCCTGGAGCGCGAGCAAGGTCGGCGCGGGGTCCCGCGGTTCGCCCTCGGGCGACTGGAAGAAGCAGCTCGCCCGGCCGGTGTGGCACGAAGGGCCTTCGGGCTCGACCGAGAGCAACAGCGTGTCGCCGTCGCAGTCGGCGGCGATGCCATGCACCTTCAATCGATTGCGGCTGGTCTCACCCTTCTGCCAGAGCTTGCCGCGCGAGCGGCTGAAAAACGTGGCAAACCCGCACTCCCGCGTGGCCGCCAGCGCTTCGCGGTTCATCCACGCCACCATCCGCACCTCGCCCGTGAGGTGATCCTGAGCCACCACCACGATCAGCCCGCGCTCGTCCCATCGGAGTTCCACCCACCCACTCTACGGGCCGGCGAGGCCGGCGGGCCAGGGGGCAGCGGCCCCCGCAGCCCCACGGGGTAGTGGGGGCGCGTCCCCACGGTGGGCGAATGGACTACCTGGTTTCCTCGATGTTTCTGCTTGGCCTGGATTCTGCTTTTGGGATGGGCGGGGCAAGGCCCCTCGGAGGAAACCCATGGCTCAGAGCTCTTCCCGTCGTCGCGTGGTTCGCGCCCTCACCCTCCCCTTCCTGGTAGCGCTCGGTCTGACCGCAGCGAGCTGCTCCAGCGACAAGGGGGAAGAGAGTGATGGCCCCGCAATCAAGAACGTGAAGCAACTCGTCTACGCGGTGCGCCAGACGATGTCGCAGAACGAGGATGGCTCGTGGAACGTCCACGTGGCCGATGGCGAAGGCCAGGTTCTGGACTACGACCGCTTCGTCCCCGGCGGGCGCCTCGAGGTCCTGAACCTGTCGACGGGTGACACCGCCAACATCATCGAGGACTTCAAGACGGCCGACATCGGCGGCCTGGACCTGAACTTCGAGGGCACCAAGATCGTGTTCTCGATGAAGCAGAGCGGCAGCGACTCGTACCACCTCTACTGGGCGGCGCTGCAGCCCAACGACGATGGCAAGTTCGAGATCCACCAGCTCACCTTCGGCGACCAGGACGACATTCAGCCGGCCTGGATCCCCGGCGACAAGATCGCGTTCGTCACCAACCAGGGCTACACCGAGATGGGTACTCGCGCCGACGAGTACAACCACAGCCGGCAGGTGTCGCAGCTGGCGTTCGTGACCGTGTCTGGTGGCGATGCCGACCGCAAGCTGTGCTCGCAGAACCTGTCGCACACCGTTGGCCCGTTCGCGATGCAAGATGGTCGCGTCGGCTTCACCCGCTGGGAGCACCTCGAGAACGTCAACGACTCGAAGCTGTTTGCCGCCAACCCGGACTGCACTCAGATGACGGCAGTCAGCGGCCAGCACGGCAAGCCGTCGAACTCGCTGGTGCAGGGTGTCGAGACCAACACGGCGAACATGTTCATCGCGGTGGCCGCCGACCGCCAGCAGCCGAACCACGCTGGCGCGCTGGTGCTGATCGACGCCCGCAACCCCGACAACCCGGCGGCCTTCTACGAGGAAGAGCCGGAGTACACCGTGCTCAGCGAGGCCGTGCCCACGGGCCGTGACCCCTCGCCGGTGGGTCGCTACCGCGCGCCGACCATGCTGCCGGACGGTCGCATCCTCACCGGTTGGGCCAAGGGCTTCGTCAACGAGCTGAACGAGCTCTCGCAGACCCCGCCGGACTTCGGCGTCTACATCTACGACCCGCAGACTCGCACCAACCAGCTGGTCAAAGACTACGAAGGCACCTGGGAGATCTACGCGAAGCCGGTGGTGAAGCGGGCCGCGCCGCCGATCATCGGCTCGATCCAGGACACTCCGGACTCCACCGTTCCCGCGGTCTTGGGCTCGATCGACATCAAGCAGACCTCGCTGGCGGCGGTCCACGGCGACAGCGTCGAGGGCGCGCAGTTCGTCAAGAGCACGCCGATGGACGAGGCCCTGAAGCAGGCCGTCAAGGTGCGCATCATCGAGGGCTTCTCGAGCGAGGGCGCCACCGGCGTCACGATGTTCGGCCTGACCATGTCCGAAGGCGGCGCCATCTTGGGCGAAGCCGAGGTCTACGACGACGGTTCGTGGCTCGCGGCCGTCCCGCCCTACGTGCCGATCCACCTCCAGGCCGTCGACGAGTTCGAGCTCGCGATCCGCAACCAGACCCTGTGGATCCAGGCGATGCCGGGCGAAGACCGCGTGTGTGGTGGCTGCCACGAAAGCCGCAAGGCCCCCGTGAAGCCGGGCGCTCAGGCGCTGACCACCGCGGCCGGCAAGGGCGACCCGAGCAAGGCGGATCACCCGATGAACTTCAACAAGGCGATCGCCAAGCGTCAAGAGTACCCCTGGTACAAGGCCGACGCGGGCTTCGAGGGCAACGAGATCCAGAAGATCCTCGATGCCAAGTGCGCGACTTGCCACAACGCCGGCACCACCGAGTACTACACCGTCACGATGAGCAACACGCTGACCGGCGAGACCACGCCCTACCAGATCCCGCGGCTCGACCTCAGCACCACGCCCATCACGGTGATGTACGACAACAAGGTCGCCACCTACCCGGCGAGCTACGTGTCGCTGTTCTACCCCGCGGGCATGGAAGTCGGGACGAAGCTCGACATGCAGGTCACCGGCACCGTTCCGCCGGCCTGGGCAGTCCCGAGCGACGCGCGCAACAGCGTGATGATCGAGAAGATCAACATGGTGTCGGCCAAGGACCCGAACAAGACGGCGTGGAAGCTGGGTGAGCCCTTCAGCGACCCGGGCGTCAAGGGTGGCACTCGCACGCTTCACCCCGAAGACAAGGGTGTGACGCTGACCCGCGAAGAGCGCACCGCGCTGATCCGCGCCATCGACATCGGCGGCCAGTACTACGCCCGCCAGAACACTGGATTCAAGCCATTCGGCAGCGACCCCCTCGCTGGCGGCGGTTACAAGTGAGCTGAGGAGCAACGGAGAAAGCCATGAAGACCATTCGTACGACCCTGGGCGCACTCCTCGCTGGAGCCACTCTGCTCGTCTCCGGCGCTGTCATCGCGGACTCTGCTCCGAAGAACACCCTGAGCGGCCGCTCGAAGGTTTACAAGAACCTCGACCCGGCCTCGCTCGAGAGCCCGACGTCGGCTGCCGACATCCGCAACATCGGAGTGGGGGAGCTCGCCCCCACCGAGATCTGGGCGCGACTCGAGAAGGGCGAGAAGACGGAGTGCCTCGACTGCATCCCGATCGTCTCCAAGCTGATCTACGACTCACACTCTCGTACTCGCGAGATCAGCGCCTGGTGGCTGAGGCGCCGCATCCTGGGCGTCTTCGGACCCGGTCAGGTCTACGAACAGACCCTCAAGACCGCGACGGACGCTGGCGCCAGCGAGAACAAGCGCGCCTACGCCGTCGAGGCCCTGGGTGAGTTCCTGATCGCGCCCGGCGTCCCGGTGATCGCCAAGGCGGCCACCTCCGATCCGTCGGCCAAGGTCCGCAAGGCGGCGGCCCACGCCCTCTGGCGCATCAACAGCCAGGGCCCGAACGGCGAGCTGGCTCTCGCCATCGGTGACAAGGACGAGAGCGTCCGGCTGGAGGCCCTCTATGCCTCGACCCGCGTCAACGTCTTCACCGGCACGGCCGCGGTGGTGAAGCGCATCTCGGACGAGTCGCCGCTGGTTCGCAAGCGCGCGGCCGAGGCACTCGGCACGCTGCGGGCCAAAGACGCGGTGGCCGGGCTGATCGCGCTGACCTCGCCCGCCACCGAGTCCGACCCCGCGGTGCGCGCCGCAGCGGTCTCGTCTCTGGGCAAGATCGCCGACCCGGCAGCCAAGACTGCCGTGAAGGCCGCCGAGAGCGACCCCAACCAGTTCGTTCGGGACGCCGCCGCCATCGCCCTGCGTCGCATCTGAGCGCAGGTCCGACAGAAGACACGGCCCGACCTCGTCGCTGACGGGGCCGGGCCGTGGTGCTTTCGGGTGGGAGTTAGTATCGGCGCCGCGCTGGGGGCGTCGGGCGAAAACGCGACTCTCGTTGCGCTCGACTGCCCGACGAGCGGGGGTTGGGCGGGGATGGGTGCGACACTCTGCGGCCCCAACGGGCGCCGATGGTTTGGAACCTAAGTCCGGCCCTTCGAGTGCGCCAGCCCCCCCCAACCGCTCGCCGGGCCGCGGGGCCGCCGCCGCAGTTTTTGCCGGCTCAGACCCGCTCGATGACCGTGGCGATCCCCATGCCGCCGCCGATGCACAGCGTGATCAGCGCGGTGGCCTTGCCCGAGCGCTCGAGCTCGTCCACCGCGGTGCCGAGCAACGCAGCGCCCGTGGCACCCAGCGGGTGACCGAGCGCGATGGCACCCCCGTTGACGTTCACTCGGTCCGGATCGATCTCGAGGCGGCGGATGGTGTTGAGCGGCACCACGGCGAAGGCCTCGTTGACCTCCCACAGGTCGATGTCCTTGGCGGTCATCCCGGCCTTCTTCAGCGCCGCTTCGGACGCCGGCGTGGGTGCCGTGAGCATGATCACCGGCTCGGCGCCGTAGGTCGCCACGGACCGGATCTTCGCGCGGGGCTTCAGCCCGCTCTGCTTCACGTATCCCTCCGACGCCAGCACCACCAGCGCCGCGCCATCCACGATGCCGCTCGAGTTTCCAGCGTGGTGCACGTGGCGGATCTCTTTGACCTGCGGGTACCGGGACAGCGCCAGTTGATCGAGGGTCTCGCCATTCGGACCCAGCGGCGCCGCGCCCATCATGGTGAACGACGCCTCGAGCCCCGCCAGGCTCTCGAGGGTCGCGCCGGGCCGAGGGTGCTCGTCTTTGTCGAGCACCACCTTGCCGGCGTCGTCCACCACCGGGAAGAGGCTCTTCCCGAAGCGGTTCTCCGCGATGGCGCGCGCCGCGTTGGCCTGGCTCTTCACTGCGAAGCCATCCACCTCTTCGCGGGTGGTGCCGTCGAGGGTGGCAATCAGGTCGGCGCTGATGCCCTGCGGCACCTGGAACAGCCGCTTGCGCAGCGCGAGGTTCAGGCCGTCAATCATGGCCTCGTCCGCCCCCATGGGAACGCGCGACATGCTCTCGACACCGCCGGCGACGACCAGATCTTGCTGGCCGCTCATCACCCCCATGGCCGCGAAGTTCACTGCCTGGAGTCCGGAGCCGCAGAAGCGGTTCAGCGTGACGCCGGTCACGGTTTCGGGCCAGTCGGCTGCCAAGATCGAGTTGCGGGCGATGCACGCGCCCTGCTCTCGCACCTGAGAGACGCAGCCGATGATCACGTCCTCGACGTCTTCTCGTCGGAGGTTCAGGCGCTTCGGCAACTGGTTCAGCGTCTGCGCGACCAGCTCTTGGGGGTGGATCCCGCTCAGCGCGCCCTTACCGGCTTTGCCGCGGCCGCGCGGCGTTCGGACTGCATCGATGATGTAGGCAACGGACATGGCAGCTCTCCTCGAAGGGCCGAAAAGCTAACACAGCCCGGAATTTTCGCGCTGTCGGCCCGCGGCGCTACACTTTCATGGCATGCGCGCGTTGGTCGCGACTCTCCTTGGCTTCGGTCTCTTGGCGCTGGGCGCTCCGGGCCGCGCCGACGCGCCGCACGGCAAGCGCTACGTGGTGGCCGCGGTCGGCGATTCGCTGACCGACACCCGCTCGGGGGGGGGCAAGTACTTGAAAGCGCTGTCCGAACGCTGCCCCGAGAGCCGATTCGACGGTTACGGGATCGGCGGGCAGCGCACCGATCACATGCGCTGGCGGCTGGCTGACCACTTGTTCGGGCGTGGCACGCCGTGGCGCCCCCGGCCCAGCTACACCCATGTGATCATCCTGGGCGGCGTGAACGATCTGGCCGCCGCCACCCCGCGCGAGGCGCGCATCGACGCCATCAAGCGAAACCTATCGCAGATGTACAAGACGGCGCGGGACCGCGGCGTGGCGGTGGTGGCCGTGACGATCCCGCCCTGGGGCCGCCTGCGGGGCGCGCGCGACCGGCGCGCCGAGGCGACCGAGGCGCTCAACTCGTGGATTGTCGAGCAGGCCAGCGGCGGTACGGTGGACCACGCGGTGGACATTCACGGGCTGCTCTCGTGCGGCGATCCGCAGGTGCTGTGCCCGAAGAACCGCCGGTTTGCGAACGATCACGTGCACTGGGGGGCAGCGGGCCACCAGGTGGTTGCCGACCAGCTCTACCGCGACGTGTTCTCGGACTGCCGCTGAGCGCCGAGGCGTGTGAGCGGGTCCCCGGTGAGACGGAAGACCGTCCACTCGTCCATGGGGCTCGCGCCCAGCGCCCGGTAGAAGTCGATGGCAGGCAGGTTCCAGTCGAGCACCGCCCACTCGAGCCGCGCGCAGCCTCGCGCGACCGCGATGCGCGCGACCTCGGCCAAGAGCGCACGCCCGACGCCACGTCCGCGCGCTCGTTCGGACACGAACAGGTCCTCGAGGTAGATCCCGGCGCGACCCCGCCAGGTCGAATAGTTGTGGAAGAACAGCGCAAAACCGCAGGGCTCTCCCGAGAGCTCGGCCAGCAGGCACTCGAAGGGCGGCGCGGGGCTCGACAGCTGCTGCCGCAGGCTTGCGGCGGTGGCCTCGACTGCGTCGGGCTCGCGCTCGTACTCCGCGAGCTCGCGGATGAAGCGCAGCACCAGCTCGGCGTCGTCCGGCGTTGCGCGCCGCAGGGCAGGGGTCATTGCACGACGACGGTCTTGCTCACCGTGACGTGCTCGCCGGAGAACGCCGGGACCTTCGCCTGGCGCATGGCGCCAGCGATGCAGCCGCCGGTCTGAGTGCCGGCGAACGGCGGACCGCTGATGTTGGCGCTGGTGACTCGGCCCGACGGCGCAAACGTGACGACCACGGTGGCGGTGCCGGCCGGGTCGCCCTCTTTGCGGCAGCCCGAAGCGGCGCCGGCCGCCGAGGCCAACGCTGCGCGCGCGGCGTTGGCGTCGAACGGAGCGGCCATCGCCACGTCGCCACCGGTGGCGCTGGCGACCGGTTTCGTCTCCTTCGGCTCGGTGGGCTTCGTCTCTTTCGGGTCGTCCGGTTTCGTCTCTTTCGGGTCGACCGGCTTCGACTCTTTCGGCTCGGTGGGCTTGTCTTCGTTCGTCGCGGTCGGCCGGGCCGCAGCATCGCGCGGCTCGCTGCTCGCGGCGTCGGCTGGCGGCGTCACCGTCGCCACGGGGCTGGTCGTGGCGACCGGCAGCGGGGCAAGCTGCGCCGTCGCGGTCGGCGTTGCGCCCTCGGTGGCGGGCTTCTCGGGGGTTCGGATCACGAACCAGTAGATCGCCAGCGCGCCCGCCGCTGCCAGCAAGATCCAGATCGTCGACGAGTCGCTCTTCGACTCTTCTGGCGCTGTTGCCGGGCGAGCACGGGCGCTGTCTCGGTCGTGCTTCTTCGCCTTGGGTTCCGAGGCCCGGCTCTTCGTGCGCGGCCTTTCGCTGCTCGGCGGCGACTCGTCGTCGTCGTCGTCGTCGTCGTCGTCGTCCCTGCTTTTTCGCGGTTTCTTCGAGGCGCGGGGCTCGGAATCGGGGGGGGGAATGCTGGTCAGGTCGATGGTCGGGAGGGCCGCGGCGATCCCTCCGCCGCCGATGGCGAAGATCTCCTCCGATGCCGAGTCGTCCTTCTTGGGGGCGTCGTTCTTCGGCGGTACCAGTGACTCGGTCATCAGCGTACGCAAGTCGGGGGTGCCGCTCGACGGCGATTCCTCTTCGCCTTCGGGCAGGTCGGGATCCTCGGTCTTCGGGATCGCCTTCTTCACCTCTTCTTCGCTCAGCCATGCGGGCCGGATCTTGGGTGGCGCGTCGGGCAACTTCCGCGGGGGCTTCGGCGGGCGCGCGACTTCGTCCCTGCTGGCCTTCGCCGAAGGCATCACCAGCGGCACGGTGGGCGTCCCGTCCACGGGCGGCGGGCTCGCCGACTTCTCGGCGCGCCGTGCCTCGCCCTCCGGGTGGTCGCTCATGGTTCCGGCGCCCACGCTGCGGAATGGACCCACCTCGTCTCCGCCGGCAAGATCGACGTCGGCGCCGATGTCGACCCCGGTGCCCAAGAACCCGCCGACATCGTCCCCGTTGACCAGCTCCTTCAGCGTCGGGGCCTCACCCAGCATCAGCCATTCGTCGAGGCTGGTGTTCCAGACCAGCGTCTCGTGGTTGATTTCGCCCGCCTCCAGGGCCTTCTTGATCTGCCCGACCGTGAGCTCGCGATCGTCGTCGTCGCCGAAGCTCACGACCCAGAGGCCAGCGACCGGCGGCAGCGAGATGGGCATCTGATCGGTGGGTGTCGGGTCCAGCACGGTACCGCTCTCGGTGCCGTCCACCGAGATGTCGGCGCGGCACTTCTTGCACCGCACGGTGACGATGCGCCCCTTCACCTTGCGCTCGTACAAGTCATCGGGGAGCGTGAAGCGCGCGTCGCACTGACCGCACTGGACTTCCAGGGACATGGCTGCCGAGCGTATACCCGGGCGCTCGGAAGGAAAAAGTAGCCGGTTACTGCTCAGGCGTGCAGACCACGCGGGACGATGGCCGACAGGTGCCGTCCGCTCTTGGCGCCATCGCGTCGAAACGAGAAGAAACGCCCGGGCTCGAGCATGGTGCAGCCCGGCACGTCGTCCACCGCGCTCGGGGCAAGGCCCAGGCTGACCAGCTGGGCGCGCACCAATCGCCTCAGATCGACGTGGGGCCGAGCCCCAGGGCGCAGCGAAACCACGTTCGGGTCGGGGGAGCACGCCCGCAGGCGAGCGGCCACCTCGTCCGAGACCTCGAAGGCTTCCAGTGAGATGTGGGGTCCAATGGCAGCCACCAGGTCACGGGGCTCGGCCGCGAGATGTCGGACCGCCGCCGCCACGGCGCCCAGCTCGACTCCCCGCCAGCCGGCGTGCACCGCCGCGACCGAGCCGGTCTTCTGGTCGGCGATCAGCACCGGCACGCAGTCCGCCGAGCGTACGCCCACACCCACGCTGGGGTCGCTCGAGACCAAGGCGTCCCCCTCCGTCACGAGGACGGTCTCGCGGCTCGACTCGGCATCGACGCGATGCACGTCGCGGCCGTGGACCTGCGAGAGAAAGAAGAGCTTGTCCGGGGCGACGTCGAGCGCGCGCGCCGCCCGCACCAGGTTCTCGCGGACGTTGTCCGGGTGGTCGCCCACCGCGATCGAGAAGCTGAGCGAAGCGTAGGGCCCGACGGAGGCGCCGCCGTTTCGAGTGAAGAAAGCATGGCGGAACCCGGCCCGACTGAGCGCGGGGCTCGTCAGGAATTCAGCGGTATTCATGCTGCACGTCATTCCCAAGTCGAGCCCGGGTGGGGAAACCTCGTAGCGGGCACCCAGGTTTGGTAGAAGCGGCCGTGGTGCGCCCCGCAGATCCGTTCATTGGCCGAGAGATCCTCGGCGGCCAGTTCCGGATTTTGCAGAAGATCGGCACCGGCGGCATGGGCTCCGTCTACAAGGCCGAGCAGCCGGCGATGAACCGGATGGTGGCCATCAAGATCCTCCATCCCAAGCTGGCCGGGCGCAAGGATTTGACGTCTCGCTTCCGGCGTGAGGCCCGAGCGATGAGTCAGCTGACCCATCCGAACACGGCGAAGGTGTTCATGTACGGCGAGCTGGAAGAGGACGGCTCGCTCTACATCGTGATGGAGCTGCTCGAGGGGCGGAACCTCAACCAGACGGTGCGCAAAGAGGGGCCGATGGCTCCGGAGCGCGCCATCCCCATCTTGGTGCAGGTGTGCGGGGCACTGCACGAAGCCCACGAGATGGGCATCGTTCATCGCGACCTGAAGCCCGAGAACATCTTCCTCAGCGTGCAGGGCGGGATGAAGGACTTCCCGAAGGTGCTCGACTTCGGCCTGGCCAAGGTGACCGAGCGCCAGATGCGACCCGGGTCCATCATCTTGACGCAAGAGGGCATGGTGTTCGGCACGCCCGAGTTCATGTCGCCCGAGCAGGCTCAGGGCAAGACCCTGGACGCGCGCAGCGACATCTACTCGCTGTCGGCCATCTTGTACGAAGTGCTCACCGGCAAGCTCCCGTTCAACGCCAAGACGCCGATGGAGTACATCCAGAAGCACGTGATGGAGCCGCCGATACCGCTCAGCGAGCGCGTGCCGGGCAAGACCTTCGCGGCGGGGCTGGGCGAGGTGATCGCCCGAGCCCTGGCGAAGAAGCCCGAAGATCGCTTCCAGACCGCAGCAGAGTTTGCCCAAGCGCTGGCGCCCTACGGCGAGCCGGGGGGCGCCGAGCGCGCGCTGCCGCCCCCGTCGGCGCCCGAGGCGCCCATTCCGGCCCCGCCGACCAGCCCGGCTGCCACCACCCTGCGCGCGCCCACACGCCGCGGCCCCGGCGCGGGCCTGCTGATCGGGGTTGCCGCCGCGTGTCTGATCCTGGGCGTGGTCTTGGCGGTCGTCGCCATGAAGTTCCTGGTGAAATGAGGCCGGGAATGCCCGGTGGCGGGCGGTGCGTTTTGTTGTCGGTATGGGTCGCGCCTTGGCATGAAGGAAGGCGAGCATGCTCCGGCGGATCGCACACTGGCTGAAACGACTGGCGCTGATCGCCGTCGCGCTCTCGGCCCTGGGCGCCGTGGGCGTCTTCGCCGTGATTCGCTACCACGAGGCCGACCTGCCCAGCGTGGAGCAGCTGCGCGCAGGGTACGCGCCGCCTCAGGTCACGCGGGTGCTTGCCCGCGATGGCTCGCTCTTGGCCAGCCTGTTCACCGAGCGCCGCACGGTGGTGCCTTTGGCCGAGGTGTCCGACGTGGCCAAGCTGGCGTTCTTGGCGGCCGAAGACGCCAGCTTCTACGAGCACCAGGGGCTCGACTACTTCGGCATGCTGCGGGCCTTGGTCGCGAATCTGCGCGCTGGCCGCACCGTGCAAGGCGGCAGCACCATCACGCAGCAGGTGGTGAAGAACCTGCTGCTCGACTCGGAGCGCACCTATCGACGCAAGATCCGCGAGACCATCTTGGCCCGGCGTCTCGAGCAACACCTGACCAAGGACGAGATCTTCGCGCTCTATCTGAACCACATCTACCTGGGGCACGGCCGCTACGGGATCGAAGAGGCGGCGCGCTTCTACTTCGGCAAGAAGGCGAAAGAGCTGACCTTGCCCGAGGCGGCGCTCTTGGCGGGGCTGGTGGCGTCGCCCGAGCGCTATTCACCGCGCAAGAACCCGGCCGGCGCGGCCGAGCGCCGCCGCTACGTGCTCGGACAGATGTCTCAGAAGGGATTCGTGACCCCCGAGCTGCACCAAGAAGCGTCGGAGGCGCCCCTGCGGCTGGCGCCCGCGTCCGAGGGTGAGTCGGAGCTGGCCCCGGAAGTGGTCGCTCATGTGAGCAAGTTGCTCGAGAGCCTGGCCGGCGAGCGCGCCCGGCGGGGCGGGTTCACGGTCACCACCACCATCGACCCGGCGGTGCAGGCGGCCGCGCGGGGCGCCGTGCGCAAGAACCTGCTGCGCTACGCCGAGCGGCAGAAGCTGGAGCCGCCGCACACCGCCACCAAGCGACGCTTGTTCGGCGCGCCGTTCGAAGGCGCCCCGCGCCCGCACCACGCCGTGGCGGGCAAGGTCGTGCGGGTGGACGACAAGGCCGGGACCATCGACGTGCTTTTGGGCTCGGTGATCGGCCGCGTGCAGCTCTCGCACGAAGAGCGCTTCAACCCGAAGCACGTGCCCCCGAGCGAGTTCACCAAGGAAGGGGCCCTGCTCAGGGCCAGCGTCCCCGCGCTGCCCGAGGGCGACGAGCCGGTCGCTGCCCGGCTCGAGCTCGGGCCCGAGAGCGCGCTGGTGGCCATCGAGCCGCGAAGCCGGCACGTGCTCGCGCTGGTCGGCAGCTACGAAGGCGTGGCGGGGGGGCTCGATCGCGCCACCCGCGCGCGCCGACAGCCGGGCTCCGCGTTCAAGCCCTTCGTCTATGGCTACGCGTTGCACGGCAAGCGCTTCACCGCGGCCACGCTGCTCGATTTGCCAGCCTCGCGTGACGGCAAGCTCGAGGCCCGGAAGATCAGCGTCCGCACCGCGCTGGCGCGCAGTGACAACGCGGCCGCCGAGCGCTTGCTCACCGAGGTCGGCGCCGAGGGTGTGGTGAGCTGGTCCAGAGCCGCGGGCATCGAATCGAAGCTCGAGCCGACGCCCAGCCTGGCGCTGGGGGCCTACGAGATCACCCCGCTCGAGGCGGCCAACGCCTATGCCACCTTCGCCAGCGGCGGCGAATTCGCGGCCCCCGTGCTGGTGACCAAGATCGTCGGGCCCGATGGCAAAGCGTTGAGCTTGCCGGCGCCGCCCCCTTCGCGACGGGTGATGGGCGAAGACGAGGCGTACCTGATCACTCACTTGCTCACCAGCGTGGTCAAAGAGGGGACAGCGACCCGGGCGCTCGCGCTCGGCCGCCCGCTGGCCGGGAAGACCGGCACGACCAACGAGGCCAAAGATGCGTGGTTCGTCGGGTACTCGACGGACCTGGTGTGCGCGGTCTGGGTGGGGTTCGACGACGCGTTGCCGCTCGGGTGGGGAGAGTCGGGGGCGACCACCGCGCTGCCCGGCTTCATCGAGCTGATGAAGGCCGCGCACGACAAGAAGCCCGCCACCGATTTCCCGCGGCCCGCAGGCATCGTCGCGGTCCGCATCGACCCCGCCAGCGGGCTCTTGGCGCGCGCCGATCAAGACGACGCACGAGAAGAGCTGTTTCTGGAGGGCACGGCGCCCACCGAGGTGGCCGACGCCGGAGTGGATGCGCCCGCCGAGGTGGACGCAGGGACCCCGGTCGACCCCGAGGCGATGCAGGCCGGACCACCGCCCACCGAGTCGGATGCTGGCGTCAGCCCCGAAGCGGGTCCGAGCCCCGAGCTGCCGCCCTTCTGATCACGGGGCAAGGCGGCAAGCGAGGTCTTCGGTGTGCTCGGCGCCCAGCGCGAAGCCCCGCCGATCGGCGCGGGGCGTGGGGCCGAACCGCACCACCGCGCTGGTCGGCAGCTCTTGATCGCCGATCGGGACGGACGGCGCCTCGATGGCCACTGCCTCGAGGCACACGCGGGTCTCGGTCCAGCGGACGTGCGCCAGCAAGAAGGCGTCGCCGGTCGAAGCCAGGCCCGGCGCGTCCAGCTCGAGCCAGCGATTCCGGACCGCCACCGTCGCCCGCGGGCCCTTGGCATCTGCAGCGCACGGGCCGAGCGTCGACCACGCAGCCAGCGATACCGGCAGGGTCCGCGGCGTGAGCAAGAGCGCCGGATCGTCCGTCGAGGGTGGCGCAGCGGCCGGCATGCGCAGCACCGCGAAGCCGTCGTCGTCGAGCCGGGCGAGGGCGTCGGGGTTCGCTGGGCAGGCGCCGCGCCGTCCGCGCGGCGGCAGCTCGAGCAGCGTGCGCGGCCCCGCCGAGGTGAGCGAGATCACTCGAGCCGCACAGCTGTCGTCCTCGGCCAAGACCACCAGCCCGTCTTTGCCTTGGGTGAGCGCGCTTTGCGGATTGAAGCCCGCGTTCTCGCGGCCCAGCGCCATGACCTGCGCGGCCTGCCCCGCTCGGAACCACACCAGCACTCCGCTCGGATCGATCATCAAGACCCCGGCGGTGCTGAAGGGTCGGTCGCCCATCACCGGCACCGAGCTGCGCTCGTCGGTCGCAATCCCGCTGGTGCCGTCAGTGGACTCGCGCGCCGCGCGGGTCAGGACGTCTTGCCAGGCGAATCGGCTCTCGACGACCTTTGGATCACCCAAGAGCTCCACGAAGCGCATGCTGCGAGCGCGCCCGACGGCCTGGCGAAAGCCCGCCGCGCCCGAGTCGGCGCTGTCGGGCTCGACCAGCGTGGCGCCCAGAGAAAGCTCGTCGGAGATCGCCGCGGGTCTGAGGATGATGCCTGCCAGCGAGCCCTCGCGGCCGCTCACCTTCCTGGCGCCGAAGTCGAACTCTTCGGTCAGCGTGCCGTCTGCGCCGCGCGTCCGCGTCACCCAGCGTGTTCGCGGCGGCGAGGTGCGCTGGCACGAGAGGCGCGGCAGCCGCGGGGGCACCGCCGACGGCGGGCGCTCGGCCACGCCGAGCTGCGTTGGCCGCGGCTCGCTGCTGCGGAAGCCCAGCCGAAACCACCCGGACAGCTCGCACCCCACGCGCGAGCAGCGCGTGATGTGCAGCGCCTGGCGCGCGTCGGAACCCGGGGGGCGAGCTACCTCGTGCCAGCGCCGCCCGAAGTCTCTCGATTGCCAGAGCCGGTAGTCCGAGTCGGTGGCCAGCGCCAGCGCCCCCGACGCTTGCAGCGAGTTGAAGCGCTGTGGCGAGCGCTCGAACTGCCCGTCGCGCGTCAACGTGAATGACGAGCTGCCCAGGTAACCCACCAGGCGCCCATCGTCTGCCGTGGCGACGTCGTCCACCAGCAGCTGGTGCGGTGGGTTGAAGAGCAAGTGCTCTTGCGGGCGCGGGTTGGTCGTGAAGGGCGTGAACACGGCGGTGGCGGCGTCGAACACGCCCGACGCTGCGCCTCCGACCAGGCCCAGCGCGCCCCCGTCGGGGGTTGGAACCCAGCGCGCAATGGTCGGCGCGGGGGTGCCGGCGTCGGCCGAAGTCGGCAAGGCGCCGCCCAGCTCGCGCCACGAGCCGTCGCGCTGCCGCACGCAGACCGCCGCCGCCGCGTTCGGGCGCGCGTCGCACGGGCCGCTGAACAGCAGCGTGCCGGGGCTCCCCGTGAAGAAGCTGCCTTGCACGCCGAAACTGCGCTCGATGGTCGGGGTCGGGCCGGCGGTGTGGGCGATGACCACGTGAGTGCCGTCGTTGGTGCGGCACAGCGCAAGCACGTCCGACCCGACGGGCAACAGCTCGCACTCGCGCGCGCCCGCCAAGACCGCGCTCGAGACGCCGAGCAGCGCCCCCGTGCCCAGCTCGACCCGAGCGAAGGCGCCCGCGACCTCGACCAGCGCGGTGTGGTCGTCCAGCGAAACGCCGCGGCGCACCGCGCGAACCAGCGGCGTTTCGCTCACCGAGCGCGGCCATCGCACGTCGTTCTTCGGCGCCGGGCGAAGAACTTCGGTCGGCAGTGCGTCGTGGCGCGAGAGCGAACCGTCGGGCTCCACCCGCGCCGCGCTGCCATCCGAGCGTGCGAGCCAGAGCGCGGCGTCGCTCGGATGTATCTGCGAGACGACTCGGCCTTCGGCGGTGACGTCCCGCCATGCCTTCTGGCCGGCGCCTCGGGTCAGCACCCGATCCGGCTCGACCAGCAGCACGCCCCGACCGTCAGCGAGGGTGCCGACGTCGATCAGGCCGGCCACCGGCATGGGCGCCGGTCGCTTCGCGGGCCACGAGAGCGTGAAGCGCGCGCCGGTGGTCTGGTGCACCACGACGTAACCCGGTCCGAAGCTGACGCCGCTGGGCGCGCCAGCCGTGGCCACGATGGGCGCGAGGTCCGCGAGGAACGCCTGGGCGAAGTAGAGTGCGTTCGTGCTCCAGAACAGGAAGCCGCCACCGGCGTGCCGGGGGACACGCGCGCCGCCGATGAGCGGTGGCGCGGCGACTTGTGGGGCGGCGCCGCTCTTCCCCAGGCGTTGCCCCTGCACCAGCTGTCCGCCGTCCGGGTCGCTGGCTGTCGGCGCCAGGGCGCTCTGGGGGCTGATCGGGTCGACGGGGATCCACTCTGGAGTGGGCACGCGGGGCGGGGAGGGCACTGGCGCGCTCGACGTGGGCGGCGGCGCCAGCTTCGGATCCGGTTGGTGGTCGCGGCAGGAAAGTGCGAGCGGCAACACGAGTGCCGGGCCCCAGATGCGCATGGCCGCATCCTAAAGGTCTAGACAACCTGCTGCCATCGGGTAAACCGGGGCCGAAGTCATGACGAGGACGCGAGCACTTTTCACGGCGGCCGCGCTGGGCCTTGCCCTGGGCTGCGAAGACAAGCCCAAAGAGAGCAAGCCGGCCGATCTGGACGCGGGCAAGGCCAGTGCGGTCGACCCGAACTTGGCGCAGGCGGTTGCTGCCGCCGGAAGCAAGGGAGAGAGGCCCGGGGCCAGCGGCGCGGCAGACGACGGCCCCCCCCAGAATGGCATCTTCGAAGCCGGCAAGGCCGACACCCAGCTGAAGCGCGGCGAGCCGCCCAAGATCGCGCTGGGCGAGGCCGGGGCCGAGCCACGGGCCGTGCTGGCGGGCGTGGTCGCGCCCGGGTGGAAGCAGAACGGCAGCTTCGAGGTCACGTTGCGCTTGGGGCGCGCGCAGCTGCCCGCGCTCGCGGTCTCGCTGATGATCGAGGCCCAGAAACCCAAGGCACCCGCCGCCGTGGCCGGGGCGGCGCCGGCACCGGCGCCCGAGCCCAAGGGCGATTCCACGTCGATCGGCGCCAAGATCACCGAGGTGAAGCTCACCGGGGACGTGGGCGCTCAGGGCAAAGATCTGGCGGCCCAGCTCTCGCGGATGAAGGGCAGCAAGATCGATTTTTCGGTGGTCGGCGGCGGAGTGGGCGTGGACTTCACGCAGCAGCTGGCCAAAGGCGCGACGCCCGAGCTGGACATGGTGCTCCGCGCGGTGGCCGAAGCGCTCGAGGCCACCGCCGTTGGCTTTCCCAAAGAGGCCGTCGGCCCCGGTGGGTATTGGCTGATCACCACGCGCGGCAATGCCGGCGGGGCCGAGGTCATCGCCTACCGCCTGGTGAAGCTCGAGAAGGTGGACGGCGACCAGCTCACGCTCAGCGTGAGCACCAAGCGCTATTCGGTCTCGCAGAAGGTCGAGATCCCAGGGCTGCCGCCCGGTGCCGAGCTCGACCAGTACCAGTCGACCACCGAGGCCAAGCTGGTACTGCACAAGGGCCAGGCCATCGCGCGCTCGGGCACCAGCAAGCAAACCCTGGCTGCCGGGCTGATCCCCGCAGGGGGCGGGGACCAGCGTCTCGGCATCCAGTCGATCGCGGACGTCAGTATCGCGATCGGGCAGAAGTAGTCGGCGGGCTCAGAGCCCGAGCTGCTTCTTGCGCTCTTCCGCTCCGGGCAGCGCTTCGGTCTTCTCGTTGACCACTGGCAGCCCCTTGGCGCGATCGGCGTTGACCTGCTGCCACGCCTTCTGGTCGTCGGGGAGCTGGGTCTCGTCGTAGATGGCCTCGACCGGGCACTCGGGCACGCAGGCGCCGCAGTCGATGCACTCGTCCGGGTCGATGTAGAGCATCTCGGCGTCGCCGTGGAAGCAGTCCACCGGGCAGACTGCGACGCAGTCCGTGAAACGACACCCTTTGCAGTTATCCGTGACGACGAACGTCATGAAACATCAGCTCCTGGCTGTGGCGCAGGCATGGCCTGCGACCGAATTCGGGGGGCGAATTTAATCCAAAGCCGGTCGCCTCGGGCCACTTTTTCGCTCGCTAGTCCACAAAAGCCGACACATCGCCGGCGCCCTCGCGGACCACCACCGGCACCGAGCCGGTCAGATCGACGACGCTGGTGGGCGTGGTGCCACCGGGCCCGGCATCGAGCACCAGTGCCAGGCCGGGGAACTCGATGTCGATTTCGTGGGGGTCGGGGCTGCCCTCGGCGCCGTGGCGCGCCGCCGAGCTCGAGATGATCGGCCGCCCCAGCTCGCGCACCAGGGCCAGCGGCACCGCGTGGTTCGGGATGCGAACTCCGATGGTCTTGCGCGGCAGGTGCACGATCTTGGGCACTTCGCGGGTTGCCTCGAGAATGAACACGTACGGCCCCGGAAGGTGGCGCTTGATGGTCCGGAAGACCTGATCGTGCATCACCGCGTACTTGGCGGCGTCGCTGATGTCGGCGCACACGAAGGCAAGCTTCTGATCGCGCTGCATTCCCTTGAGCTGATACAGCCGCTCGACGGCCTTCTTGTTGAACAGGTCGCAGCCCAGCCCGTACACGGTGTCGGTGGGGTAGGCGATGATCTCGCCGGCCTCGAGCGCGTCGACTGCGCGTCGGATCTTGCGCGGCTCCGGGTGGTCCGGGTTGATCTCCAGAATCATGGGGGGGCGCGCTCTTACACGCTTTGCCCGAAGGCCTCAATCTTCGTACCGCGTGTGCCAGCCGCAGTGGGCTCGCTCAGAGGTCTTCGCGGAAGACGCGGCCCTTGCTGGTTGCCGGCGCGGTGGGGCTCGGCGCCGGCGCGGGCGCCGGTGCCGATGCGGTGGCCTTGGGCGGAGCGATGACCATCGGGCCTGGCGCCACGCGGTGGCCCTTCTTGGTCTCGGTCGTGGCCGTGGGTGTCGGGGCCGGTGCGGCTTCCGGTGCCTGGGGCACTGCGGCCGTACGCGCAGCGATTGCGCATCGTTCTGAAACACTCGAGGCATGATCGCCGTCAGCGTGTGCTCTGCACTCACAACGGCCGACACGCGGCGCGTGCCCCGTCGGACCAGGACGAACGGCGGGCGGAGGCTCAGTGAGTGAGCTCGAGCATGCGCACCGAGCGCCCGCTCACGGGCAGTCCGAAACTGCCGTGGTGCGCTTCGAAGCGCGCGCCGTCGAGCGCGTCGACCGCCACGCGCGCCCCCGCTGCCGGGACCGTGGCTTCCGCTGCCCACGCCGAGGGGTTGATCACGAACAGCACCCGCGCAACGCCCTGGGCATCGACGTGAACCGTCGAGAGAAGCTCGCCGGGCGCGGCGGCGACCACGGGCAAATCGAGCGACTTCTGGGCCGCTGCCACCACTTCTGCCATCGACTCGGCGCCCAGCCCGAGCAACGCGGGAACGGTGCGCGCGCCCTTCGGCGGGGTCGGTGGGTCGCTCATCGCCTGGAGCGCGGCGTCTCGGTCCGGAAGATACGGGCCCAGGCTCAGCGCCGCCCCTTTCTTCCACGCACGTCGCACGGTCGCCAGCAGCTCGGGCTCGATGCCGCCGGTGGACGCCACCACCACCCAGCGCGCCCGCGAGAGGGAATGCTCGAGCAGGTCGCCGCCCACGAGCGCCCAGGGAATGCGGGCCTGCTCGAGGGCGTGCTCCAGCTGCCGCGCGAAGCGCTCGGTTTCGATCACCACCGACGCGCCCAGGCCCAGCTCGTCTTCGAAGCACGCTTCCTGGGCGCCGCCGCCCAAGATCTGGAACAGCGCCGGGCTCAGCGGGCCGAACGCGTGGCACACCCGCGAGAGCCGGCGGAAGCTGCGCGGCACCACGATGTGCACGGCCGCCTCGCGCCGCAGCTCGGCGAACCGCGTGCGCTCGAGGGCCGCGATCAGCTTGCGCCAGGCCTCGGCCGAGGGCCGGATCTTTCCCCGCGGGTCGATGGGTGCGCCGATCCAACGGTCGCGCTCGACCACCATGTAGGCGTTGAAGCCGCGCAGCCCATAGGCCAGCGCGGTGAGCACCGAGAAAGCGTTGTCGCGCTCGGTGAGCGGCGGAAAGAACGGCGGAAAGCCGGCGCCCAGCTCGCAGGCAAAGGCCGAGTGGCCGCGCGCCGCGCACCGCTCGGACAGCTCGCTGGTGCGGCGCGCGATCTCGGTCCGCTGGGGCGCCGACGCCCCGTGGTAGTAGTCGAGCCCCACCAGATCGACGACCTTGCCGACCCGCTCGGGGTCCAGCGGTGTGGCACCCTCGGAGAGGGGCAAGTTGTGGCTGGTGGGAAGGCTACCAAACCCCGCGGCAGCCAGGTGCTCGCGCATCAGGGCGAACGAGTCCGCCAGCATCTGCTCTTGCCACTCGGCCCAGTCCAGGTGCGGAGCGAGCTCGTCGGCGTGCCGAGCGTCGAAGCGCTTGGGCGGCTCGAGCCGAGCGAAGGTCACGTGGTCGTCGCGGTGAGCTCGGCGCAGCGCCGACACCTTCTCGTAGCGCGACTGCATGAAACGCCGGTACTTCCGCAGCGAGTCCGGGTGCCAGTCCTGGTCGTAGACGCCGTCGCGGAAGTAGAGCGCGCCTTCGTTGTCGATCTGGCAGAGCACGATCGGCCCCTGGGGGTAGACGAAGCGAGACAGCTCTGCCCCGACTGCGGCGAACCAGCGCGCGACCTCCGAATGGAACGTCTCGCTGGCGTAGCTGGGCACCGGAAAGGCCAGCGGGGGCACCGGAAGCACCACTGGGTTGCCCTGCGGTGACCGCGCCTGGCAGTCGGCGTCCCAGATGACGCGCTCGGGCAGGCCGAAGCCGGTCAGCTCGGCGTTGATGTGCGGGCCCGGACGCAAGATGCAATGAAGGCCCAGCTCGCCGATCAGCTGGATGAACGCGGCGACGTCGCGCTCGTCGGCCAGCTTCCCGAAGTCGAACGCGCCGGGGCCGACCTCGTGCACGCTCCACGGCACGTACACGTCGATCAGGCGAAAGCCCAGGCTGCGCGTCGCATCCAGCGCCCGCCGCCAGTCACCCGGCTCGAGCCGCCAATAGTGAACCGCGGCGGCGAACAGCGGCACCACGTGCCCGCCGACGTCGATGCCTTCGGGAACCAGCTTGACGCGAGCGTGCGAGGGCGGGCGATCGGCGTGCATGAGGGCGAGGCGCGACGCTAACGCGACCGTCTCGGCCGATCCACCCTGGCTTGACGGCGCGCGGCGCGCGGCCGAGCATGTGCCTGACATGGGTGCGGCACGACGGCTCGGTCTCGCAGTGCTTTTTGCGACCTCGGCGTCCCTCGCGCAGCAGCCCGGTGCGCCGCCGCCCGCTCCGCCGGCATCGGCGCCCGCTCCGCCGGCATCGGCGCCCGCTCCGCCGGCATCGGCGCCGCCCGCTCCGCCGGCGTCGGCGCCGCCCGTG
>JAKLKA010000049.1 GCA_023150915.1 Polyangiaceae bacterium | reverse complement strand
AGAGGGTTCGCGCGGGCCTGGTGCGTCTGGGGTTCAAGCGAGCCCAGGCCGAGCAAGCCGTCCGGCAGGTGCGCGCGCGTGGAGTGGAGCCTCGACCCGAGCCGCTGCTCCGCGCCGCAATCGCGGTGCTCACACCCTGATGCGGTTCGAGCCCACCCCCACACAAAGGGGGTGTGGCCGCGGCGTGATGCGCCCGTGGCGGTAAGAGACGGGCCTCGCGCCTCGACCCCGGTCCGGTCGCCTCGCTCCTGAGCCGGACGCTGCAGGTCGCCCTGACGAGAACCGATCGAGGTTGCGGGCAAACCCCAGGGGATTGAACCCGCAGCAGACCGATGACAGCCTGATCGAGTGCAGAACGGGCCGACCATCGTGGCCTTCGGCGAGCTCTTGTTCGACCTGTTCCCCGACGGCCCGCGTCTGGGCGGTGCGGCAGCGAACGTTGCTTTTCACGCCGCCGCACTCGGCGCCCGGGCCGTGCTGGTGAGCCGGGTGGGGCACGACGCACTGGGCCGGCAGGCCCTGGACCAGCTGAGCGAGCACGGCGTCGACGTGCGCTTCGTGGGCGTCGACCCGCTGCGGCCCACGGGCAGCGTGCACGTCGAAATCGTCGACGGGGAGCCGCGCTTCCGGATCGGCGAGCAGGCGGCCTGGGACCACCTCGAGGTGGGGCCCGAGCTCGTCGCCGAGCTGCGCCAGGCCGACGGGTTCGTCTTCGGCACCCTCGCTCAGCGCACCCCGCTCGGGTCGGGCGCGCTCGCAACCGCGCTGGGCGCGCTTCCACCTCGCTGTCTGCGGGTCGCCGATCTCAACCTTCGCCCCCCCCACGTGAGCGCCGGGGTGCTGGCCGCTGCGCTTGCCCATGCCAGCGTGGTCAAGCTGAACGAGCTCGAAGCCTCGCGGGTGGCCGACGCGCTGGGCGTGGACGACCCCGTGGCGACGCTGCTCGCCCGCGGGGTGGCGGTCGTCGCCGTCACTCGGGGCGCTGCGGGCGCCGAGCTCCACACCCGCCTCAACCACGAGCGACACCCGGGTTTCGCCGCGCTTCCGAGCGGCGACGCCGTCGGCGCCGGCGACGCGTTCACGGCCTGCTTGACCCTCGACCTGTGCCGCGCCGCCCCGCTGCCCAAGCTGCTCGCGCGGGCCAACCGCTACGCCAGCTTCGTCGCCAGCCACCGGGGCGCGATGCCGGCGCCGAGCAAGGCGCTCTTGGACGACTTGAAACTGTGATCACAGCGCCCGCTCGAGCGCCGCGATCACAGCATCGACTTCGCTCAGCGTGTTGTAGTGGACCATCGAAACGCGCACGACGCCGCCGCGCTCGCGGAGCCCCAGGTGCTCGACCAGGCGTCGCGAGTAGAAGTCGCCGTGGCGGATGCCGATGTTCATCCCGTCGACGATCCGAACCACGGCTTCTGGGGCCTTCGCGTGGGGGGCAAAGCTGACGGTGGGGACGCGACGGCCCGGATCCGAGCTGGGGTCGCCGATCAGGGTCACGTCTCGACGAGCGCGCAAGAACCCGAGGAGCCGCTCGGCCAGCGCCGCCTCGTGGTGGGCGACCGCCGAAAAGGCGGCACTCAGGTCTCCCCCACCCAGGGAGCGCAGATAGTCCTCGATCGCCGGCAAGGCGGCGGTGAGCTCGAAGCAGACGTTGCCCGGCTGCAGCTTGTAGGGCACCTCGCCCGCCAAGAACTCGTGGTTGATGTTCGCCAGCGCTTCGAGGTGCCCAAGGGGCGCCACCAGGGCCGCCAGGTGTGGGCCGTACACCTTGTACAGGCTGAGCACGTAATAGTCGGCGCCGAGCGCGCCGAAGTCGACCTGACGGTGCGGGGCGTACGCCACGCCGTCCACCAGCAGCTGGGCGCCGGCCGCGTGCACGCACCGCGCCACCGCGCTCACGTCGTGGATCGTGCCGAGTATGTTGGAGCAGTGAGTCATGCACACCAGACGCGTGCGCGGGCCGAGCAACGGCTCGAGCTCTTCGAGCCGCAGCGTGAGGGACCCTGGGTCGAGCTGCCACTCTCGGATCACCACGCCTTGGCTCTCGAGCCGGCGAAACGCGCCGATGTTGGCCTCGTGGTCGGCGTTGGTGACGACGATCTCGTCGCCGGGCCCCAGCCCTGGCGCCAGGGCGCGCGCCAGGTTCGCCAGCAGCTGAGTGGTGGACGCTCCGAGCACCACCTGTCGGCGGTCGGCGGCGCCCACCAGCCGTGCAATGGCGGTCTGGCCAGCCAAGACGTGGGAGGCTGCCTCGACCGAAACCGAGTAGCTCGCGCCGAGCTGCACGTTCCGCTCGAGCAGGTACGATCGCACGGCGTCGGCCACCGCGCCGAGGCACTGCGAGCCGCCGGCGTTGTCCATGAACACGTACTCGCGGGACAGCGCCGGGAAGGCGCGACGTGCGGTCGACGGATCGAGCGGGGTCATGGCTTCCCTTCCCGTGGGAGGACGGCTCGGATCACTGCCTCTATTTCGGCGACGAGATCGACCTTGTTGCACACTCGAAGGAGCCCCATCCGCTCCGCGTCGCGACGCAGATCCGCGTTCACATAGCCGGTGATCATCACCACCGGCAGCTCGGGGCGCAGCGCCAGGGCCTTGCGAGCCAGCTCGAGCCCCGACAGGTGCGGCATGCTGAAGTCGAGCAACAAGAGGTCGTACGCCTTGGGCCGTTCGAGCAGCGCGCCCGAGGCCTCTCGCGGATCGTCGAAGGTGGTCACCCGGCAGCCTGCACGCCGAAGCAAGCGGGTGACGACCCGCAAGATCGCGGGGTCGTCGTCCACGCACATCACGTGCTTCACTCCGGCAGGGGGGCGGGACGACGGACGCGCTGCGGCAGGCGTGGGCGGCGTGACGGGGCCAAGCGGCGCCCTGGGCAGGTAGACCCGCATGGTGGTGCCGCGGCCGGGCGCACTCTGGAACTCGATCGTTCCCCGGTGCGCGTTCACGATGCCCTGCACCACCGAGAGCCCCAGACCGCTGCCCTCGCCCACCTGGCGGGTGGTGAAGAACGGCTCGAAGATCCGGAGTTGAGTCTCGGCGTCCATGCCGGCTCCGTTGTCGCTCACCGTCAGCACCAGATACGTGCCGGGCGCCAGCTGCCCGGGCAGGCGCTCGACGGCTTTGGCGTCCAGCTCGCGGGTGGCGACCCGCAGCTCGACTCGCGGGTCGGTCCGGGGAAGCTCTTGGGTCGCGAGGGCAGCGTTCTTGCACAGGTTCATCACCACCTGGTGCAGCTGCGCGGCGTCGCCCACCACCACGGGCGCGTCCGACTCGATCTCGGTGGTCAGGGCAACCCGCGGCGGTATCGATGCCCTCAGCAGGCGGCTGGCGTCCACCACCACCGCGCCGAGGGACACCGGAGCGAGCTCGCGAGGCTGCTTCTGCTTGAGCGAGATCAGCTGCTCCACCAGGCGTTTGGCGCGGAGCCCGGCCTCTTGGATGTCTGCCAGGCTCTCGGAGGAGGGGTGACCCTGGGGCAGCGCCTGCTCGACCAGCCACAGGTTGGCCATGATCGAGGCGAGGATGTTGTTGAAGTCGTGGGCGATGCCGCCGGCGAGAGTGACCAGCGAGTCTTGTTTGTGCGCCTGTCGCAGCCGCTCGTCGAGCGCAGCCTGCGCCTTGCGCTGCGCCTCGCGCTCAGTCACGTCTTCGTACCACCCGACTACGCCGATCACCTGTCCACGGAGATCGCGCAGGGGTGACTTGTGGGTCTCGCAAAGGCGTTCGCCCTTCCCGATCAGGTGCTGGGTCTCGACGATCCGCGGCATCGGCTCACCGCTGGTCATCACCCGCTGGTCGTCGGCCCGGAACGCTGCGGCCTCTTGTGGCGTCCACGGAAGGTCGTCGTCGGAAAGCCCGGCCACGCTTCCGCCCGCGGGCAGACCGGACCGCAGCGCCTGTTCGCGATTGGCGCCGACGTACACGCTCTCTGCGTCCTTCCAGAACAGCGGGAACGGCAGGGCATCGACGGCACCCTGAAAGAACTCGAGCTGACGCCGAAGCTGGGCAAGCTCGGCGCGCAGCGCGTCGAGCTCGGCATTCGGTGACTGCGGCTCGCGGGACAACCCTCAGACAATACCCGACAATTCTCGCCACTACCCCGGCGTTCCACGGCTCGGTCACCGCCGCGTCGCCGTCCCGCCTTCTTCGACGTACACTGGGCGCATGCGCGTCGGGCTTTCGCTGGGCCTCGCGGTGGCCCTGGTTCAACTGGGATGCGGCGCTTCGGACGACGGCGGCAGCGGCGGCGGGGGGATCCCCAAAGAGCCCGTCCGGCTGACTACGGACGTGACCCTGGCGCCCGCCTTGGCGGTGAGCGAGCCGGCCGACGCGCGCAAGCCCTCGGACCCGAGCGAGCGCGCAGCGATGCTGAAAGAAGGGTTCGGCGAGCTGGTCGAGGGCCCCGGCGAGGCGCACGGCAAGCGCACGCCGCCCGGCAAGACCCCACCGGCGGCGGGCGCGAAAGCCAAGCGCGTCGCGCGCTTCGTGCACATGCCCGATCTGCAGCTCGCGGACGACGAATCGCCGACACGGCTCGCGACCTTCGACAGCCCGGGGACGCTCTCGGGCGCGTATCGACCGCAAGACGCGAACATGTGCCACATGCTGAACGCTGCGGTCCAGAGCGTGAACGAGCTGCACCAAGCCGACCCCATCGACTTCTTGCTGCTGGGCGGGGACAACGCGGACAGCGCGCAACAGAACGAGGTCGACTGGGTGCTGGCGCTGTTGAGCGGCAAAGAGTCGATCGAGTGCGACTCGGGCGCAGACGACGACCCGCGGAAGGGCGGCGAGAACGACGGCAAAGACGCGCTGGTTGCGCCCGGGCTCGCCATGCCCTGGTACTGGGTCACGGGCAACCACGACATCTTGATCCAGGGCAACCTGCCGGTGAGCAGCGCCAAGCAGGCCGAGGCCACCGGCGCAAACGCCGCCGGCGGCACGCGCGACTGGAGCCAAGCGGGCGGCCCGGTGGTCACCGGCGAAGTGGTGCCCGACGAGGCGCGCCGCCCGCTGATGCGCAAAGAGATCATGGCGCGCATCGCCGCCGATGCCGGCGGTCACGGCGTGGGCCCTGAGCAGACCCAGAGCGGCAAGGCCATCTACACCTTCGATGTCCCGGGGACACCACTGCGCTTCTTGGTGCTCGACACTGCCGCCGAGACTGGCGGCTCCGAGGGGCTGCTTCGCCAGGGCGACATCGACGTGGTGATCAAGCCCGCCCTGGAACAGGCCAAGACCGACGGGAAGTGGGTGGCCCTGGCGTCACACCACGCCACCAGCTCGTTGGGGGACGGGACGGGCCTCGGTGGCAAGCAGCAGCCCGACGCCGTGACCGAGCAGGCCTGGGTCGAGCTCTTGGGGGCCTACCCGAACGTGGTCTTCAGCATGGTGGGCCACTCTCACCAGAATCGGATCAAGTGGGTCAGCCCCGCGAGTGGTCACGCATTCTGGGAGGTGATGACCAGCGCGCTCGCCGACTTCCCCCACCAGGTCCGGATCGTCGAGATCTGGGACCAGGACAACGGCTGGCTGATGCTGAAGACTACCAACGTGGACTTCTCGGCGATGGGCGATCCCGTCGCCTTCGAAGCCCGCACTCTCGGTGCCCTGGACTTCGTGGCGGGCTGGTCGGGAACCGACGGGCCGGGTGCCGCCAGCGACCGCAACGTCGAGGTCTGGATCGAGAAGCCCTGAAGACGCGCCGTCGGGGCGCAGAGCCGGCGGAAGCGCATGGGAATCGAACCCACCGGACCCCGGGATGAACCGAGGCCCCATCGGTTTTGAAGACCGAGGGCCGCGCCAGCGTACCAAGCGCTTCCGAACATGGCTTACCAGCTCGCGGCCGGCGTTGCTACCTTCTCGGCGTGACCGCCCCTGCCGAGACTCTGCGCCGCGTGGTGATCGCCACCGCCGGCCACGTGGACCACGGCAAGACGTCGCTGATCCGCGCGCTGACCGGCACCGACACCGATCGCCTGCCAGACGAGAAGCGCCGGGGGATCAGCATCGAGCTCGGGTTCGCCGAGCTGCCCGACGCCGGTATCAGCTTCATCGACGTCCCCGGACACAAGAAGCTGGTCCACGCCATGATCGCCGGCGTGGGCGGGGTGGACGGTGTGCTGGTGTGCGTGGCGGCCGACGACGGCGTCATGCCGCAGACGCGCGAGCACCTGCACATCTGCAAGCTGCTCGACATCCGTAGCGCGGTGGTCGCGATCACCAAGGCCGATCTGGTCGACGACGAGATGCTGGAGCTGGCCGAGGCCGACGTGCGCTCCACGCTGGAAGCGCTGGGCATCGAGCCGTCTGCCGTGGTGCGCACTGCGGTCACCGATGGGCGCGGGCTGCCCGAGCTTCGGTCCGCCCTCGGCGCCCTGGCCGCCGCCACCCCGCCCCGAGGCGCCAGCCGGCGAGCCTGGCTGCCGCTCGACCGGGTGTTCAGCGTGAAGGGTGCGGGCACGGTGGTGACGGGCACGCTGACGCGTGGCTCGCTGACTCTGGGCGCGCCGGTGTACGTCGCCACGGCCCGGGGGGTGCGCGAAAGCGCATGCCGAGGGCTCGAGGTCCATGGGCGCTCGGTGGCCGCTGCCGAGGCGCCCTGCCGCGTGGCGGTGAACTTGGCGCGGCTCGAGGTGGGCGACGTGGCCCGCGGTGACGTGCTCACGCTGGAGCCCGAGCTGCCGCTCACCGCGCGCTTGGACGCACGGCTCACGGCGGTCGCGGGAGCCGAACGGGCCCTCGACGACGGCAGCCCGGTCACGGTCCACGTGGGGAGCACGCGCGTGGGGGCGCGCATCACCTGCATCGGCGCCGACCTGTTCCAGCTCGCGCTCGACGAGCCAATCCCCTGCCAAGGGGGGGTCGGCATCGTGCTGCGCGGGTTCCGCGCGACGCGCGAGCACGGTGCCGTGCTGGCGGGCGGGCGTGTGCTCGACGCGCTGGCCCCGCCGTTGCCCAAGCGCCGCGACGCCGCCGGGCGCGAGCTGCGCGCCGCGACCCTGGGGCGGGTGGCAGCGGGTGACTGGGCCGTGGCGCTCGGCGGGCTGATGGAGATCTCGGCCCCGCGCCCGATCTTCGGGCCCGAGATCGAGCGGCGATTCGGCCTCGAGCCGGGCGACATTGCGCGCTGGCTCACGGGCAAGAAGCGCAAGGGCCCGGCCGACGCCTTGGCGCTGCCGAACGACGCTTACACGTTGCCCCGGGCGATCGAGGCTCTGACTGCCGACCTCACCCGCCTCTTGGAGCATCATCACGCTACCCACGCCGACGAACCGGGAATGTCCCTCGAGACACTGCGCACCCGGCTGGTGGCTCGTGCCGGCCGCGAGGTCAGCGATCTGGTCGTCGACCGCGCGGTGAAGAGCGGCCTCGTGGCCGTCTCGGCGGGCGTCATCGCCCTGGTGAGCTTCGCAACCACCCAGGGGCCCGAGGCGCGGCGAACGGCCGAGCGAGTACTCGAGCTGATCGACACCGCCGGCCTCGAGGGCGTGCCCGAGGGTGCAGTCGCGTCACGGGTGCCCGGCGAGCGCCCAGAAAGCGTGAAGAGCGCCCTGGCGCGCCTGATGAGCGAGGGGCGCGCCCGACGCTTGACCGGCCTGTGGTTCGCCGAGCGCCACCTCGACGCTCTGCGCCGGAAGGTGGCGGCTCACTTCGCGGAGCACAGCGTGATCAGCGTGCCCGCGTTCAAAGACCTGGCCGGTGTGTCGCGCAAGCAGGCCATTCCTCTGCTCGAGCAGCTCGATCGCGAGGGGACCACGCGGCGACAAGGGGACGACCGGGTGGCGGGCAAGAAGCCCTGACGCTCAACCGGGTGGGCGCTGGCTGTTTCGCGGCTTGGCCTCGCCGATGCGCCAGCGCTTGTTCTCGGCCTTCAAGGCCTGCAAGACGTCGGCGCCCCAGGGCTGGGTCTCGAGCAGTGCGTCCGCGTCCCGCCGGATGCGATCGTCCAGGCGACTCTTGGCCGCGTCGGTGAGTGCCGCCGCGAACATCATCGACGACGAAAACCGGCGGTCCGTCTCCTTCGCCAGCGCAAGTGCCAACGCGCGCTCGACGTCATCACCGACCTTTGCCAGGTCCGACGGCCGCGCAGGCTGGACGTGCGCCACGTTGTACAGGGTGCTGGCGCTGTCCGGGCCGGTGAAGGCCGGCTTCCCGGTGAGCACGCGATAGGCCACGATGCCCAGGGCGAACACGTCGGCGCGGTGATCCACCGCGGCGCCCCGCGCCTGTTCGGGTGACATGTAACTGGGCGTGCCCACGGCAGCGCCTTGGGTGAGATCTTTCGCGGCGTCCTTGACCTTCGAGACGCCGAAATCGAGGACCTTCCAGAGGGCGCGGCCGGCGGTCTGCACGCGAAACAGGTTCTGGGGTTTGAGGTCACGGTGGACGATTCCGCTTTCGTCGGCTGCGGCCAGCGCTTGCCCCACCTGCTGCACGAGATCGATTGCCTCGGCCATGCCGAACCGCTTCGTCTCCCGGAGGATCTGGGCCAAATCGGCGCCCTCGAGCAGCTCCATCACCAGGAACGGAGAGCCGCCTTCGGCCACGCCGCGGTCCAGCACCTTCACGATGTGCTTCGACTCCACGCGGGTGGCGATGTCGGCTTCGCGAAAGAACCGCTCCACCGCCGAGACGTCTTCGGTCAATGCGGCGCTCAAGAACTTGATGGCCACCGGGCGATCGGTGCCTTGCTCCCAGCCGCGATACACCTCGCCCATGGCCCCCCGACCGATGATCTCGCCCACGGCGTACTTCCCGACTTGCTGGTCGGTGAACCGCCCCTGCTTGGCAGCGCGCTCTTGATCGAGCTCTGCCCGTGCTTCGTTCAGCAGCGCCTCGCGCTTCTTGATCTGCCGGGTGGCGCGCTCGAGTCGCTCGAAGGCGGCCAGCGTCGCCTGCCGGCTGCGCCGCGCCATCCAGAAGGTCGCGACGAACAGCACCTGGCACACCATGGTGACGGCAAACATGCTGGGGAGCTCGGGCGCGTACAGTGCCATCACGGCCTGGTCCGTCCGAAGCAGCCCGGTCATGGCACCCACCGAGAGCGCCAGGTACCCCAGCGCCCCGGTCAGGAAGATGGTCCAGCCCGAACCCTGCGAGTCGCCCACACCGAAGAAGTAGATCCCGATGTACATGGCGATGATGGTGGGCGAGAAGATCCCCACGTAGAACACCACTGCCAAGATCGAGGCCACGCAGCACAGCCCCTGGAACAGCAGCTTGCGTGAATCGAATCGCTCGGGATCACGCAACTCGAAGAGCAGCCAGCTGGTCACCGTGACGGTGACGCCAGTCACCACCGTGGCGAGCCAGCGCCCGGGCGAGACGCGCTCGGGAAGCCACACCGCGACCATCGCGGCCAGGCCCGCGGCGATCACCAGGCGAAACAGGGCAAGGGCGCGGGCGTGCTCTTCGCTCCGCAGAATCATCGGCGACGCGGTCGTGACCCCGCTGGCGGCGCCGCCACGGGTGAAGGCCATGCCGGTCGCGCTGGTGATACCGCTGCCGGCGCGCGCCGCCTCGTCGCCCTGGGTCGAGCTGGTCTCGGTGGCCTCCGCATCCCGCACCAGAGCGGGCTCGGCGCTGCGCTTGGAGCGAAGGTCGACCTCGGTCGGCTCGTCGGGCAAGGCGGCACGATGGGTCGGTCGTCCCTCTGCCTCCGGTTCCGACGGGTCGGACATCGTCCCGCCCAAGCGTAGCGCCCCGGCCAGCACCAGCGCAAAGGCCTCGAGATTGCGGAGCTACCGGCACTGGAACTAGGCTCGCCGCCCCATGTCGCTCGAAAGAGCTCGCCACCTGGTGGGTCGGTTCCGCGACCAGGTTCGGGCACACCACCCCCGAACCCCGAGGCCCGAGTGGGGTCTGCCCCCCGAGCTGGGCCGCGACTTGCTCGAGTCGATGCTGCTCGCTCGCGAGCTGGACACGTGTGCCCACGAGCTCCGCTCACGGGGGCTCGGCCACTACACCATCTGCAGCACCGGCCACGAAGCGAACGTCGTGCTCGGGCGCCTCACCGGTCCCCACGACCCCAGCATCGTGCACTACCGCAGCGCGGCGCTGCAGGTCGAGCGCGCAAGGCAGGTCGCCGGAGTCGATCCGGTGCGAGACATCGTGCTGTCACTGATCGCCTCGAGCGAAGAGCCGATCAGCGGCGGTCGCCACAAGGTGTTCGGCAGTAAGCCGCTGGGCATCATCCCCAGCACCAGCACCATCGCTTCACAGCTGCCGCGTGCGCTGGGGCTCGCCTTCGCTCTCGAGCGCGCGCCACGCGTCGGGGTGGCGCTGCCCGACGCGCGTTCGGCCATCGCCTTGGTCAGCTTCGGCGATGCCAGCCTGAATCACTCGACCGCCCTCGGCGCGCTCAACGCGACCAGCTGGACGCTGCACCAGAACCTGCCCGTGCCCTTGCTGTTCGTCTGCGAGGACAACGGCCTGGGCATCTCCGTCCGTACCCCCGAGGGCTGGGTCGAGACCCGCCTCCGTGCCCTGCCCCACGTCGAATACTTCCGCGCCGACGGCGCGGATCTCGACCAGACCTTCCGTACCGCCCGCGCTGCGGTGGAGCACTGCCGACGCACGCGCCGAGCCGCCGTCTTGCACCTGGGCACGGTGCGGCTGTTGGGCCATGCCGGCAGCGACGTGGACACCACCTATCGCCCGCAAGCCGAGATCGACGCCGCCGAGCTGCGAGATCCGGTGCTGTGCGCAGCCCTGGATCTGATCGACGCCGGTGCGATGGACCCGGCGTCGGTGCTGGCCCTCCAAGAGCGTTGCGCCGCGCGGGTCGGAGAGGCCGCGGTCTGGGCGGTGACGCGCCCACGGCTCTCGACACGCGCCCAGGTGATGGCCGCGCTGGTCTCACCCGTCGGTGCCGAGGTCGCGGCAGAGGCCGCTTCCATGGCCAGCGCGTTGCCCGCGCAGGGCCTCACGCTCGCCCAAGGCATCAACACCGCGCTCGGCGAAGCCATGGCTCGTTACCCCGAGTCGCTGGTGTTCGGCGAAGACGTCGCCAAGAAGGGCGGGGTGTACGGCGTCACCAAGGGGTTGTTCGCCAAGTTCGGGCGTTTGCGGGTGTTCAACACCCTGCTCGACGAGCAGACCATCTTGGGTCTCGCGCTGGGCACTGCCACCGCAGGCCTCTTGCCCGTGCCAGAGATCCAGTATCTGGCCTATCTGCACAACGCCGAAGACCAGCTGCGTGGCGAGGCCGCCAGCATGCAGTTCTTCTCGGACCGGGCCTATGACAACCCGATGGTGGTGCGCATCGCGGGGCTCGCCTACCAGAAGGGCTTCGGGGGTCACTTCCACAACGACAACTCCCTGGCGGTGCTCCGCGACATCCCTGGGGTGACGGTGCTCGTCCCGGCCCGCGCCGACGACGCGCTCGAGCTGTACCGCACCGCGTTCGCGCTGGCGAAGCAGGCGCGCCGCGTGGTGGTGGTGATCGAGCCCATTGCCCTCTATCACACGCGCGATTTGCATGCCGAGGGCGACGGAGAGTGGGCCGCCCTGCCCCCGGTCGCCGGCGCAGCTTTCGGCGAGCCCCGCGTCTATCGGCCCGAGGCCCGCGATCTGGTGATCGCCACCTACGGCAACGGGCTGTGGATGAGCCTGCGCGCAGCCCGGCGCCTCGAGCAAGAGACCGGCGCGCGCGCACGCGTGCTCGACCTGCGGTGGCTGGTGCCGCTTCCGGAGCGACAGGTCGTAGAGCACGCTCGCGAGTGCGGTCGGCTCTTGGTGGTGGACGAGTGTCGCAAGAGCGGGAACGTCTCCGAAGCCCTGGCAGCCGCGGTGCTCGATGCCGGGCTGCAGATCCCGTTCGCTCGGGTCGCCGGCGCCGACAGCTACATCCCGCTGGGGGACGCCGCGAACCTCGTGCTGGTCGATGAGAACGAAATCCTCGCGGCCGCCCGCGAGCTCACCCGCTGAAACGCACATGACGCAAAAGACGGTAGAACTGTTCTTCGATTTCTCGAGCCCCAACGCCTATTTCGCCGCGATGATGCTGCCGGCCGTCGCCGAGCGCGCGGGTGCCCGCATCGAGTACCGCCCGTTCTTCCTGGGCGGCTTGTTCAAGCTCTTGGGCGGGCCCATGACCCCGGGCATGTCGACCCCGGAGAAGGCTGCCGCCAGCATGAAGGACCTCGAACGTTGGAGCCGCAAGCACGGCGTGCCGTTTCGGTTCCCGTCGCGCTTTCCGCTGAACACGCTGGGTGCGCTGCGGGTCGCGCTGCTCTGCGACGAGCTGGCGCTCGCGCCGCGCGCCTGGGTCGAGGCCGTGTTTCGGGCGTATTGGGTCGACGACCGGGACATCTCGGACGAATCGGTGCTGGCCGAGCTTCTCACCGCCCTCGGCAAGAGCGCGCCCGAAGTGCTCGCCCTCGCGGGAGCGCCCGAGGTGAAAGATGCGCTGCGCGCCGCGACCGAGGCCGCCCGCTCGCGCGGCGTGTTCGGCGCGCCGGTGTGCATCGTGGGCGACGAGCTGTTCTTCGGCAAAGACCGGCTCGATTTCGTGCTCGATGCGCTAAGCGCGTGAGTCGGCCCGGCGCCGCTTCTTGCCGGGCCGCTTTCGCCCCGGCCCGGGCGAGTCGGCCGCCGGCGGGTCGAGCTCGATCAGCGCTTCGCGGATCGCCGCCGCGAACAGGTCCAGATCCGGAACCGCGTCCCAGTCCCCGGTGAGACCAAAGCCCAGCGCCCCGTCGTACGACAGCACCGCGACACCCAGCGGGTTCTGGGCAAACACCGGCACGTAGGGGAAGGCCTCGAGCATGCGCGCGCCACACAGGAACAGAGGGAACTGTGGCCCGGGCACGTTGGTCACGACCAGGTTCACCATGCGCTGCAGGGCCACCGCCCGCCCCACCAGCGAGAGCAACGTCGGCGGGGCGTACTCGCCGAGCTGGACCCAGAAGTCGGCGCCCACCGCCTGCCGAGAGCGCTTGAGATCCGTCATGCGATCCCGGAGGCGGACCAGCCGCGCCTCTGGGTCGGGCTCACCGACCGGAAGCTCTGCCGCAATCATGCTCACCTTGTTGCCCCAGGTCCGGGCCTGCGATGCGTCGCGAACGCTGACCGGCACCATGGCCTTCATGGTCAGCCCTTCGACGCTCTCGCCACGAGTGAGCAGCAGCTTGCGCAATGCGCTGGTGACCAGGGCCAGCACCACGTCGTTCACCGTGCACGCATGGCGCTTGCGCACACGTTTCACGTCGGCCAGGGAAAGTCGCACGACCTGGTAGCGCCGGTGCGCGCCCAAGGGCGAGTTCAAGCTGGTGTGGGGCATGAGCTCCGACGCCGCACGCCCGAACGACTTGATGCCGTCGATCACCTCGCGCGCCTTGCCGGCCAGGTGCTCGCGAGCTTCCGGATCTTCCCAGACCCGGCGCGCGGCGTCTCGCAGCTGACGCGGCCGCTCCCGAAGGTCGAGCAGCGCGTCCCGAGTCAGCTCGGCGTCGCTGGGCTCGGGTTCGGGGCACCACGGCTCCGGCGAGGTTCGCGGCGCGTCCCCTGCGAAGTCGAGCAGCACCGTACCCAGGTCGACGCCGCTCGCCCCGTCGATCAGACAGTGGTGCGTCTTCTGGATCACGCCGCGGCGACCGTCTTCGAGATCGAAGACCCACATCTCCCACAAGGGCTTGCGGCGATCGAGGTGCTGGCTCATGACCCGCCCCATCAGCGCCAGCGCTTCGTGCTCACCGCGTGGCTTGGGCAGACCCGTCCAGCGAACGTGAAAGCGCAGATCGAAGTGCGGATCGTCCACCCACACCGGACGATGAAGCCCCCCCGGAACGAACCGCACCTTCTTCCGGAAACGGGGCACGTAGTGCAGCCGGCTCTGGATGTGCTCGAAGATGTCGCGCTCGCCAATGCCGTTGTCCTCGAAGAACAACAGCGAGCCCACGTGCATGTGGGCAGTGGGGCTCTCGGCAAAGAGAAACGCGCAGTCGAGCGCAGACAGGCGTTCGAAGCGGCTCATCGCCAGCGCTCAGCCGCCGTCGCCACCCTCGGCGCCGCCGTCGCTGGGGGTCCCGACGCAGTTGCCGGTCTTGCACGTCTTGCCCTGCGCGGTGCAGTCGGTGCCGCAGGTGCCGCAGTTCTTGTCGTCCGTTTGCTTGTCGACGCAGGCCCCCGAGCAGCGGTCTGGCGTGGGGGCGCTACAGGTGAAGTCGCAGGCGCCGGCAGAGCAGATCGCCGTGCCGGTGCCCGAGCTCGGCCCCGGGCAATTGAGGCAGGTGCTGCCACAGGCCGTCGGATCGGTGTCGCCCTTGCACGTTGCCCCGCACGGGTGGAAGCCCGAATTACACGTGGTCTTGCAGGTGCCTGCGTCGCAGTTGTTCACACCGTTGGCCGGGTCGGTGCAGACCGTGGTGCAGCCGCCGCAATGGTTCTTGTCGGTGTTGAAGTTGTAGCAGCCGGCCTGCCCGCCCGTGCACTTGCCCGAGGTGGGGCTCGAGCACGTGAAGTTGCAGTTGCCCGTGGTGCAGATGGGGGTACCGGAGCCCACCGGCGGACCGGGGCAATTGACGCAGCCCGAGCCGCAGGCCGTGGCGTCGTTGTTCGCCTTGCACTCGTTGCCGCACTTGTGGAAGCCGTTCTGACAGGTGAAGCCGCAAGCGCCCGCTGCGCAGGTGGCGTTCCCGTTGGCCGGGGGCGTGCACTTGGTGGTGCAGTTGCCGCAATAGTTGATGTCCGTCGAGGTGTTGACGCAGACCCCGCTGCAATTCGTCAGCCCCGAGCCGCAGCTCTCTGCGCACGAGCCACCGCTGCACACCACACTGCCGCCCGACGGCGCCTTGCACACGTTGCCACAGGTGCCGCAGTTGCTCTTGTCCTGAGCGGTGTTGATCTCGCAACCGTTGGCCTTGTTGCCGTCGCAATCCGTGAAGCCAACCTTGCACGAGTCGTAGTCACAGCCGCCCGCGGTGCAGAGCGCGTTGTTCACGTTCGCGGGGTTGCACGCCTTGCCGCACACGCCGCAGTGCAGCGGGCTGGTGTTGGTGTCGGTCTCGCACCCGTCGTCCACGTTGCCGTTGCAATTGCCCCACCCCGGGTTGCAGGCGAGCTTGCAGGTCCCGCCCTGGCAGGTGGCGCTGGCGTGGTTCTCGTTGCAGGCCTTGGCGCAAGCGCCGCAGTTGAGCTTGTTGCCGCTGTTGATGTTGGTTTCGCAGCCGTTGGCGTCGTTGGCGTCGCAGTTGGCAAAGCCGCTGGTGCAGGTGGTGACCACGCACACCTCTTGCGAGCAGGCCTCTTGCGCGTTGGCCAGGTCGCAACCGTTGCCGCAGGTCTTGCAGTTGGTCACGTCGGTGGCAACGTCGACCTCGCAGCCATTGGTCTTGTCGCCGTCGCAGTCCCGACGCGTCAAGCAAGACGTCGCACCGGTGGGGCAGCACTCGTTCACCTCGCACACGCCGGCCTTGCAGATCCAACCCGGGCCCTTCGACGCCACGCAGTCGGTGGCGCAGCTGCCGCAGTGGTTCTTGTCGCCGGTGAGGTCGGTCTCGCAGCCGTCCACCGGGCTGTTGTTGCAGTCGGCCCAACCGTTGTCGCACTCGTTCACCGCGCAGCTGCCGCTGTCGCACTTCGCGCTGGCGTGGGGCACGGCGCACGGCTCGCACGAGGCGGCCTGGCTGCAGCCCAGCTTCGGGTCGTCGGAGGTCAGGCAGAGCAGCTCGCTCGGCTTGTCCGGATCGGGGCAGACCTTGGCCCCCGGGAAGCACTGGCCACCGCCCAGGCCCCCACCCCCATCAGTGCCGCCCGCGCCCGAGTCCGACTTCAGCCCGCCCTCTTCGGTGACGCCGCAGCCACCGAAGGCGGGCAAGAGCATCGAACCAAGCCCCAGAAGGATCAAAAAGCGCCGCACCACGCCGTCAGCTTACTACGGGAGGGACGTTCTTTCGAGCGCGGCCGGTCACTCGGCGAGCGCGCGGCGCAGCGCTGCGACAATCAGCCGGTCTTCTTCGGGAAAAACGCTGCGGGCATCGAGCAGCAGCGCCCCGTCGACGACCCGGCCGATCACTGCCGGGCTCCCGCTTCGCAGGCGCTCGGCCAAAATCTCGGGAGGCCGGCCGGCGATGCGCAGCGCCACCGAGGCCACCGGGGCTTCGGCCAGTGTGCCCCCGCCGATTGCCCCTTCGCTCCGCACGGTCTCGGTGGCCCCGCCCAGCTCGCCGAGTGCGGTTCGCCATTCGTCCACGCGCCGGGCGAGCGCGTCGAGGCTGGCCGCCAAGAGCGCGTGCACCGGGATCTCGGAGAGCGCCCCGCGACGGTAGGCGTCCAGCACGGCTTCGACCGCGGCCAGCGCCAGCTTGTCGAGCCGCAAGGCGCGCGCCATCGGATCGTCGCGCAGCGCCTTCACCAGCTCGGCGCGCCCCGCGACAGCGCCGGCTTGCGGCCCGCCGAACAGCTTGTCGAGGCTGAAGCAGACCAGATCGGCGCCCGCGCGCAGGCAGGCCTGGACGCTCGGCTCGCGCGCGAGCTCCGAGTCGGCAACGGACGCCGGCAAGTCCACGACCAGGCCGCCCCCCAGGTCCTTCACCAGGGGGATGCGACGCGCCTGGGCCAGGCTCGCCAGCTCCGCCAGCGCGGGCCGTTCCGCAAAGCCAGAGATCTTGAAGTTGCTCGGGTGGACCCGGAGCAGGCACGCCGTGCGCTCGCCGATGGCGCGGGCATAGTCGTCGACTCGCGTCCGGTTCGTCGTTCCGACCTCGACCAGGCGCGCGCCGGAGCGAGCCAGCACGTCGGGGATGCGGAAGCCGCCGCCAATTTCCACCAGCTCGCCGCGAGACACGATCACTTCGCGCCCGGCGGCCAGCGTCGAGAGGGCCAGCATGACGGCGGCGGCGTTGTTGTTGACCAGCACCACGTCTCCCGCGCCGACCAGCTCAGCGAGGCCGAGCTCGGCGTGGACCCCGCGGCGCGTGCGGACCCCGGTCGAGAGGTCGAGCTCGAGGGTCGAATACCCCCCAGCGGTGGCGGCGATCCGCTCGATGCTGGCCTTGGGCAGGGGCGCGCGCCCCAGGTTGGTGTGCAGAATCACGCCCGTCGCGTTGATCACCGGGGTGAGCCCGGCCCGCAGCCGGGCCTCGGCGCGCTGGCGCACGCGGGTCACGACCTCGGCAAACGTCGCCGGCGAGTCACCCGCCAGCGCCGCGCTCCGCGCTTCGGCGATCACGCTCCGCGCCAGCGCCGTGACGGCCTTCTTGCCCAGCGCCCCGCGGACGCCCGAGAGCTCGGGGGCATCCACCACCCGGTCCACCTTCGGTAGCCTCTGCAGCTCCACGGGGCGACCATAGCGGAATCGTCGGCTCGGAGCTTGCCCGCCGTCCGGCGATTTGGGGGACAATGCCAGCGACGTGCATCGCGCCCTGCCTGGCCTGCTTCTGCTCGCCGCCTGTACCCCCGAGGCGAGCCCGGTGACGACCGCGCGTGCCGCCGCGGGCCCTGACGCCTCGCCTGCCGACGCCGCCCCGCCGGCGGCCCCCGCTGCCGTGCCCGAGCCCACGTCGGCGGCTGCCGGCCCGCTGGCCATTCATCGCGACGGAGGGACGGTGCCGGCCGCGCAGGCGCTACGGGTGCTCCACGTCGGCGACTCGATGGCGCCGCTGGTGGGCAACTACCTTCGCCCGATCTTCGACGCGAGCCGTCGCAGCTACTTCATCGAGACGGTGGTCTCGTCGAGCACGCTCGAGTGGGCCGGAAAGGGCCTGTTGCGCGAGGCGATGTACAAGTACGACCCCGAGCTGGTGCTGATCTCACTCGGCTCGAACGAGCTGTTCGACCCGAAGCCCGCGCGACGCGGCGCGGCGGTGGAGCAGATGGTGACCGAGACCCGAGGCCGCCCGTGTCTGTGGATCGGACCGCCCCTCTGGAAGAAGGACTCCGGGTTCGTCGACGTGCTCAGAAAGCACCTGGGCCACTGCCGCTATTTCGACTCGTCGCGGCTCGACCTGCCGCGGATGGCCGATGGCCGGCACCCCAGCTGGACGGGGGGTTGGCGATGGGCCGACGCGGTCTGGCGCGAGCTGGGCGGCGTGGACCCCGTCCCGACCGGCTCCACGCCCAAGCTCACGCCGGAGTGAACAAGCCGTCGACCACCGCGGCCGGGACGTTGCTGATGGTCATCCCCGAGAAGCTCAGGTCGACGGCGACGGTCTTGCCCTTGTCGCCGGTCTGCACCGCGACCACCGAGAGCACCACGCCCTTCTTCACTTCGTAGCCCTGCACCGTGCAGGTGCGCTTCGCGCGGACGCGCATCCCGGGTCGGTACTGCCCGCCGGGCGCAGCCTCTGCGACCCCCGCGGTGGTGCTCACCGCGACCGCCGGGCCGAGCGCCGACGCCAACAGAATCCAGATCAGCGCTACTCTCCGACTCGACATGGTGACCTCTCCCCGACCGAGCGTGCCCGCAGCTCGGGGCCGAGAGTAGCGAAGTCTGGCAGCCGGGCAAGTTGGGCGCATCTGACCCCAGGCCATCTGTCCGACTTCTTGCTCTATTCCGGGAGGGCGACCGGCGGCGTAACGTGCGGGCGTGACCTTCCGTGGTGCGCTCGTTCTGGCCCTCGCCCTTTCCACCTCTTCCGCTCGGGCCGCACCGGCGACCAAGGTCCCCGAGATCCCGTTCGAGAAGTACGCGCTCGACAACGGGCTCGAGGTCATTCTTCACCGCGACCCAGCCCTTCCGCTGGTGGCCGTCAACCTCTGGTACCACGTCGGCCCGGTCAACGAGCCGCCGAAGCGCTCGGGCTTTGCGCACCTGTTCGAACACCTGATGTTCACCGGCAGCAAGCACGTCGGCACGGGCTTCGACAAGCTGCTCGAGAGCGCCGGCGCCACCAACGTGAACGGCACCACCAGCTGGGATCGCACCAACTACTTCGAGACCGTGCCGCGCGAGCAGCTGGAGCTCTGTCTGTGGATCGAGAGCGACCGAATGGGCTTCTTCCTCGACACGCTCTCGGCCGGCGCGCTCGAGGTCCAGCGCGGCGTGGTGAAGAACGAACGACGTCAGAGCTACGAAGACGCGCCCTACGGCAAGAGCAGCCTCGAGCTCCTCGATACGTTGTTCCCCCAGGGGCACCCCTATCACGGCGCGGTGATCGGCTCGATGAGCGATCTCGACGCTGCCCGACTCTCGGACGCAGAGGCCTTCTTCCGCACTTACTACGCGCCATCGAATGCAACCCTGACCTTGGCCGGAGACTTCGCACCCGACACGGCCAAACGCTGGATCGCGCGCTACTTCGGGCCGTTGCCCAAGAGACCCCGTCCGACCGTCAAGCACCGGCCCACGCCGGCGTTTGCCTCCCTCGTCCGGAAGACCGTGGTCGAACCGGTCGAGCTCTCGAGGGTCAGCATGGGCTGGCTCACCCCGCCTGCCTACAGCCGTGAGACCGCCGCGCTCGAGCTGGCTGCGGCCGTGCTCGCCGGCGGCAAGGCGACGCGGCTCTACCGGAAATTGGTGGTGGAGAAGAAGCTCGCCTCGGAGGTCGAGGCGGATCTCGATCCCAACTCTCTGGCCGGGATCTTCTCGGTCAGCGCCGTGGCCGCGTCGGGCAAACCCGCCAAAGAGGTGGAAGCGGCCATCGATGCGGTCCTGGTCGAGCTCTCGGCCAAAGGCCCGACGCAGGCCGAGCTCGACCGAGCGCGCCGGCGCGTGCTGTTCGGGCTGATGTCGCAGCTCCAGCAGCTGAACGGGCCCGACGGCGAGTCCGGTCGCGCCGGCCTGCTGCAGCGGTTCAACCACTACCTGGGCGACCCGGGGCACCTTCGGCAGTGGCATGCGAGCATCGAGGCCGTGACGCGCGACGACGTGCGGCGCGTGCTCGCGGCTCAGCTCGATCTCACGCGTCGGGTGATCGTCACCACGGTCCCAGAGCCCAAGGGGAAACGACCATGAGGCGCGTCGCCTGCGCAGCCCTCTGCCTGGCCAGCGCCTGCGCGGCGCCCGGCCCAGCGCATCCGCCACGACCGCCCGCCACCACGCCCGCCTCGAGCGCCAGCGCCGACGTCGATGGCTGGCGCAAGCAGATCCCCAAGGCGGGGCCGGCAGCCGCGCTCGTCTATCCCGTCCCCGAGAGCGAGCAGCTGAAGAATGGGCTGACGGTCCTGGTGATGAAGCGGCCGGCTGCCGTCGCCTCGCTGTCGTTGGTCGTGCGACACGGCGCCAGCTCGTCACCGCAGGGCCAGAGCGGCGTCGCCGCCCTGACGGCGCGCATGCTCACCGAGGGGACCACGACGCGCTCCTCCTCGGCCCTGGCCGAGGCCGCAGAGTCCCTGGGCTCGGCGCTCGAGCACGACGCCGGTCGCGACTACTCGATGGTGGGCATCGAGACCCTGAGCGCCGACGTGGAGCAGGGGCTCGCGCTCTTGGCCGAGGTGGCGCAGAAGCCCGCATTTGCCCCCAGAGAGCTGGAGCGTGTGCGCGGCGAATGGCTCGACGGGCTGGCGGCCGAACGCCAGACGCCGGATCGCCTGGCCTCGCTCGCGGGGCTCAGGCTGCTGCTCGGCGAACCGCACGGGGCCCCGGTGGGCGGCTCGGTGCCCGACGTGAAGAAGCTCACGGTCCGCGATCTCACGGCGTTCCACCGGCGGCACTGGGTCCCCGGCGAGAGCGCGCTGGTGGTCGTCGGGGACGTGTCACTGTCCGGTGTGCGCGACGCGGCAGAGCGGGCGTTTGGCGGCTGGAAGCCGGCCCCGGCCCCGACCAGCGCCCCCGCCCCGACCCCGGCGCCGCCCGACAAGACCCGAGTGGTGATGGTCAACCGGCCCGGTGCGGTGCAAAGCGCCCTGTTCGTGGCGCAGCCGCTGGCCAAACGTTCGGACGCGGGCCACGAAGCGCGACAGCTGATGAGCTCGCTCTTGGGCGGCCTGTTCACCTCGCGGATCAACCAGAACCTGCGCGAGAAGAACGCCTTCACCTACGGGGCCCGCTCCGATGCCGTGGCCACGCGCCACTGGGGCGCGCTGGTGGTGACGACCCGCGTGGAATCGGCCGTCACCGCCCCCGCACTCCGAGAGCTCGTCGGCGAGCTCGCCCGCGCACGCGATCCGAAGCGCGGGGCACCCATCAGCGATGAAGAGGTCGCGCGCGCACGCGCCGATCTGATCAGCGGCCTGGGGGCCCGCTTGATCGCCGTCGACCGGCTCGCGGCCGACGTCGGGTCCTCGTTCGCGCTGGGTCTGCCCCCCAGCACCAGCAGCGAGCTGCCCCAGCGGCTGACGGCGCAGTCGACGGCCGCCGTCGCCGCCGAGGCGGCAAGGATCGACGAGCAGCGCCTGGTGGTGGTGATCGTCGGCGACCAGGCGAGCGTGAAGCCTGCGCTCGAGGCCGCGGGCTTCGAGGTCCGAGAGGCCGCGGCCGAGCTCACTTGGTGACGAGGGGCTTCGCCGCGCTCGGGGGCGGCGCCGGCTGAACCGTGGGCTGCGCGTCGCGCCGGTTGGCGACCAGCGCGAGCACGCCGCCGAGCAGCAGCGCCACCACGCCCGCACAGACCCAGATCACCCAGGGCAACCAGCTCGGCATGCCCCGTGCCGGTGGCGCGGGCATCGGCGAAGAAGGCGGGACCGCCTGGAAGACCGGCGGCCGGACCGCGCGCACGACCAGCGTCGGGTCCATGGGGCGGCGGGGAATGGCCCGCAGGCGCGTCGTGTCGCCGGCGGGGGCGGCGCCCTCGTCGACCACGATGGTGCGCGCGTCCTGGGCGATGGGGACTCGAGGCGCGGGCGCGTGGGCGGCGGCCTGCTGAGCCACGATCGCGTCGTCCTCGATCTCTTCGAGGGGCTCGTCGTCGGAGTCGCGCGGGGGCATGCCCGCCAACTATAGCGAAAGTGGCGGCCCTTTTCAGAGTGCCGCAGCCGGCGTGGTACATTCCCGAGAAGTGGCCGAGCTGGCTCCGATCCTCGTGGTGGACGACGACGCGGTGAGCCGCCGAGTCCTGACCGAGACCCTGAGCGCCTCGGGCCTCGCGAGCCACGCGGTGGGGTCGGGCCAAGAGGCCCTGGCCTGGCTCGAACAGCACGCGCCGTCCCTGGTCTTGCTCGACCTGGTGATGCCCGCACCCGACGGCTTCGAGGTGCTCAGGCAGATCCGCGAGAAGGAAGGCATCGCCGACACGCCCGTGCTGGTCTTGACCGCCCTCGACTCGGACGACGAAATCCGGGCCGTCTTCGCCTCGGGTGCCGATGACTACGTCCACAAGCCGTTCCGCCCGGCCGAGCTCGTGGCGCGCATTCGTGGGCAGCTGCGCATGCGCGAATACGTGGAGCGCCTGAGTCGTCGCGAGCGCGATTCGCAGACGGTGCTCGAGCTGACCCAGGCGCTGGCCTCTACGCTCAACATCCGTCACATCTTGTTCACGGTCGTGCGGCGGGTCGCCGAAGTCGCAAGCGTCGATCGGTGCAGCATCGTCCTGGTCTCGGAGGACGAAACCATGGGTCACGTCGTCGCCTCGAGCGACGACGAACAGATGCGCGACCTGACCATCGAGCTGAGCAAGTACCCGGAGATCCGCGAGGTGCTTCGGACCGGAAGCACCTTGGTGATCCGCGACGTCAACCGGCACCCACTGCTGGAAGTCGTGCGTCAGGCCGAGCCCGGGCTGGGGTTCGCCTCGCTGGCGCTCGTGCCGATCACCCACGAAAAGCGGCCGATGGGCGTGATCTTCTTGCGCTCACGCGGGGCGGCCGCGTTCGCGGACCACGAAATTTCTTTGGTCCACACCGTCGCCAACGCCACCGCCATTGCGCTGCGCAATGCGCGCATTCTCAAGTTGTTACGCGACGAGTCGATGCAGAGCGCCTTCGCTCGCGTCGAGGCCGAGCGTCGCGTGCGGCTGTTCCAGCGCTACGCCGACATCTTCGAGAGCGCCGCCGACGGCATGGTGGTCATCGACCGCTCTGGGCGCGTGGTGTTCGCGAACCCGCGGGCTCGCGAGATCCTCGGGTTCGAAGAGAGCGAGCTGATGGCTCGGGCATTTCGCGACCTGTTGGCCGAGGATCCCAGCCGTGCCGACCGCCTGCTCGCCGGCTTCACTCGCGGCGAGTTCCCCCGCGGAATCGACATTCAGCTCGGCACGCGGTCAGGCACCGCGATCACCGCCAGCGTCAGCTTCAGCTCGGTGTTGCACGAAGACGACTCGGTGGTCTTCTCGTTCCGCGACGTCACCGAAGAGCGCAGCACGGCCATCGAGCTCAAGCAGACCAAAGAGTTCCTCGAGCGGGTGATCGAGAGCTCGGTGGACGGCATCGTGACGGCCGACATGAAGGGCACGCTCTTGCTCTTCAATCGCGCCGCGTCGCGCATTTTCGGGTTTTCCCCCGGGGAGGTGGTGGGCAAGAAGAACGTCGAGACGCTCTACCCCCCGGGGGTGGCCCGGGAGATCATGCGCAAGATCCGCGATCCGAACGTGAGCGGCCCGGGCCGGCTCGAGGACTGCCGGGTGGACATGATCAGCGCCACCGGCGAGCTGATCCCGGTCACGCTCTCGGCGGCGCTGATCGTGGAAGACGGCAAGGCCGTGGGCTCGGTGGGCGTCTTCACCGACATCCGTGATCGTCTTCGGATGGAGGCGCGCCTGAACCGGGCGCAAGACGAGCTGCGCCTGCGCGAGAAGACCGCGTTCGTGGCCGAGCTAGCCGGCGCGGCCGCCCACGAGCTGAACCAGCCGCTGACCAGCGTGATTGGCTACGCCGAGCTCTTGCGCCGCGGGTTGGAACCAGGCTCGAGCCAGAGCAAGGCCGCCGAGGTGATCATGTCCGAGGCCGAGCGCATGGCCGAGATCGTGCGCAAGATCGGAAAGATCACCAGGTACGAAACCAAGAGCTACGTGGGCGCGGCCAAGATCTTGGATCTCGAGAAGGCCACGGAAGAGCCCGGCGAGGGGCGGATGGGCCGATGAGCCAGGAGAAGACCGATCGCACCACCGAGCGGCCCGGTGCCGAGGTCTCGGACCTGCGCGAGCTCGGGCCAGCGGCGTCGGGCACACGCGCCCCGATCGATCCGCGGGCGCTCGATCGCCTCTATCAGCTGGCGATCGAGCTGCCGGTGGACGAAGGCGCGGCCCGGGTGGTGCAGGTGTTCCTCGACGGAGTGGCGCCGCTCTTGCCGCAGCTGGCGCTGGGGGTCTGCGTCGTCGACCCGGCTCAGGGCGAGCAGCTGGTGGAGCTGCGCCTGCCCGACGGGGCCCTGGCGGGGACGGGCCACGATCCCAGCCGCTTGTTCCCCGGAATGGCCCACGAAGAGATCACCCACCTCTCCGAAGGCCTGACCGGGTCCACCTTCCACGTGGGCAGCGATGACACCACGCGCGCCAACGTGCTCACCGAGCCCGTGCTGAGCCGAGCCCTGCCGCTGCTCGAGGCGGGCATCAAACGGGCGCGTGCGCTCGAGCGCAAAGCCCAGAGTGCGGCCGCGCTCAAGCGGCTTCAAGCACAGGTGATCCAGACCGAGAAGCTGGCATCCCTCGGCCAGATCGTGGCAGGCGTCGTGCACGAGCTCAACAACCCGCTGACCTCGATCGTCGCCTATGCCGACTACCTGAAGCGGCGGCTCGAGGCTCGCGACGACGGTGCGGACGACGTGGAACGCGCGCGGCGCATCGGCGAGGCGGCGCAGCGGATTCTGCGCTTCTCGCGCGACCTGGTCGCCTATGCGCGCCCCACGGCAGACGTGCCCGCGCCGGTGCAGCTCCACGAGGTGATCGACCGAGCGCTGGTGTTCTGCGAGCACGAGCTCGAACGGTCGGGCGCCCGCGTGGAGCGCCGCTGGCACGCGGATCTGCCCTGCGTGCTGGGGATCGGCGGCCAGCTCGCCCAGGTGTTCGTGAACTTGTTCACCAACGCCTCACACGCCATGGCCGGTCGCGGCGGTCAGCTGGTCATCGAGAGCGCGTTCGACCCCGACACCGGCCGGGTCTCCATCACGGTGGACGACGACGGAGCTGGAATCGATCCGGCGCACCTGGATCAGATCTTCGAGCCCTTCTTCACCACCAAGACCGAAGGGCGAGGCACCGGCCTCGGTCTCTCGATCGTGCGCGACATCGTCACTGCCCACGGCGGCCGGGTGACCGCCACCAGCACGCTCGACGTCGGCACCACGTTCGTCGTCGAGCTGCCGGTAGCCGCCCATCGCGGCTCGGCCCGCCCGCCTCGGGCGTGACGCGCCTCACTTCACCACGCGGATCACCAGCACCAAGATCCCGCCTTTGTAGCTCTGCCCGGCCACGATGAAGGCCTGGCCGACCTTCGCCTTCACCTCGAGCAGGGGCAAGAACGTCTTGCCCTTTGGCTGGTTGATGCTCGCGCTGATCCGCAGGTGATCCTTGTCGGGCATCACCTCGAGCAGCTTGGTCTTGAGCACCCTGCCGTTGGGCAGGGTCATGGTCTTGTCGTCTTTGGACAGCGGCAGGCGCGTCTTCGAGAGCAGCGCGTAGCTGTCGTACGAGGAAAACGGCGGCTTCTTCAGCTCGGGCATCTTGCCAATGGCCGAGTCGATGCCTTTGCCCGAGTTGGTGGCGTGGAGCACCATCACCTCGGTGGCGAGCTCGACCTCTGCGGGCCGTTTCTCGTCCTTCGCCTTCGGGTCCTTCGGTTTCTCGGTTCGGGCCGGAGGCGCCTTCCCACCCTTGTTGCCTTCGGCGACCGCGGGCAGCGCGAGCAAGAGCGCCGGCACGAGCAAGAACCAGCAGCGAGCTCTCATAGCGGCTCCATCCTAGCGCCCGCCGGCTCGTCCTCCAACCACACCACAGGCGTGCTCTCGTCGCCCGCCGGAACCATGAAGATCGAGCCCGGCTGGTTACCGAAGTCCACGGCTTCGATCGTGGCCGCCAGATCGGCGTCTTCGTCCGGGGGTTCGAGCAGCGATTCGGTCGGCGCGCTGGGGCTCACCGGCACGGTCGGGGACGTAAAGCTCGCGCCGAGCGGCGCGGGAGCACTCGGTGCGGGGGCCTTCGGGGTGGTCACCCAGAGCGCCACCGCCGCCGCAATGGCCAGCGAAAGCCCGGCGACCACCACCGGCATGCTGGTCGCACGCTTTCGCACCGGCCGCGCCGGCCCGCGGTCGACCACCACTTCGGGCCCAGAAGAATCGGCAACGTCCGACTCACCCAGCGCCGCCATCACTTGATCCGCGACGCCCGCGAAGCGCGCCACCGCCTCGGGCTCGCAGGCGCGGACCACATCGCCCACTTGTTCGAGCCCGGCGAGCACTCGGCGGTCTTCATCCGACAGTGAACGCTCGAGCTCGGCGGCCTCCTCCGGGGTCAGCTCCCCGTCGTACGCGCGCATCAGGTCGCGGTGCCGGCTCACGTTCCCTCCGAGCTGTCGGGGTGCATGCCAATCTGTTCCTGGTAACAGTCGGCGAGCGCTCGCTGCAGCTTCTGCCGCGCGTGGAACAGCCGACTCATGATGGTGCCCTTGGACACGCCCATGGCCTGCGCCATCTCCTCGTAGCTCATGCCCTCGACCTCGCGCATGACGATGACGCCGCGGTGATACGCCGGGAGCGCGTCCAGCGCGCTCTGGATGCGTCGTCGAATCTCGCCGCGACGTACGACGTCCGCAGGGTCGGCCCCGTCGATCCGCGCCAAGAGCGGGATGTCGAGCTCGTCGCTGATCTCGCGGGACTCGTCCAGCTCTTGGTCGCGCCGCGCCGGTTTGCGCATGAGATCGATCGAGAGGTTGGTGACGATGCGGTAGAGCCAGGTGAAGAAGCTGGAGCCGCCGTGGAACGAGTCGATGCCGCGGTACACCCGGAGAAACGCCTCCTGAACCACCTCGCGGGCGTCGTTCTCGTCCCGGACCAGCGCCAGGGCGATGGCAAACGCTCGACGCTGGTGCCGCTCCACGAGCTCACGGAAAGCGCGTTTGTCTCCGGTTCGGGCGCGGTCGATGAGGGCACGGTCTTCCTCGGCTTCTGCCTGTCTAACCAATCGGTTGGACGCCCCCCGCCCACCGCTATTCACGTCGGCCGCGACAGGGATGTCAGCCCCTCGGGGGGCAGCCGACTCGGCCTGGGCGGCGGCACCGTTGCCCTTCACAGCTGCGGAACGCGGCCCGGCTACGGCGCTTACGGCCCGAAGCGGGGTCGCTGCATCCGGCCGGGAGCCTTGCGTCATCACGGTTCACTCTACGCCCGTTGCAAGCGGGGTGCCCCCGGCCGAAAGGCCAGGGCGAATTCTAGGGGTGCCCGGGCGGAAGCCCCGGCGTCGGCTCGGGCTCTTCGGCGGCCTGCGCCTGATCGGGCAGCTCGGCGAGCGTGACTTTCAGGTCCAGGGTCCGCTTCCCCCGATTGATGCGCACGGTCACTGCCTTGCCGACCCCGGCCAGGCTGGCGGACCAGCGCAGCTTCTCCGGGCCCGGTACCGGCTCGCCCTCGAACGCGGTGATCACGTCGTCGACCTGGACCCCGGCCTTGTCGGCGGGCCCGCCCGGCACCACTGAACGAACGAGCGCACCGGCGCCGTCGCCCAGCCCGAGCCGCAGGGTGTCTTCGTCGACCAGTGACGAGACGCGGATCCCGATGGCGCTCCGGATGACTTTCCCGTCCTTGATCAAGCGCGGCAAGAGCTCTTTGACCATGTTGATCGGGATGGCGAAGCCAATGCTGTTGGCGTTGGCTCGGATCGCCGTGTTGATCCCGACCACCCGCCCGCCCAGGTCCAGCAGCGGGCCGCCGCTGTTGCCCTGGTTGATGGCGGCATCGGTCTGGATGAAGTTGTAGTACCCCGAGCCGTCGCCCAGCCCGCGTACGTCCGACCCGGTTCGCCCCTTCGCGGACACGATGCCCGCCGAGACGGTGTGCGCCAGGCCGAACGGGTTGCCGATGGCGACGACCCAGTCGCCCACCCGGGAAGCATCCGAATCCCCCAGTGGAAGGTGCGCCAAATCCTTCGACTCGACGCGCAGCACGGCGATGTCGGTGGGCGCGTCGCGCCCCACCACGCTGGCCTTCAGCTCCTTCTTCTGGACGATGACGCGAATGTCGGTCGCGTCCTTGATCACGTGGTTGTTGGTCAAAATGAGCCCGCTCGGGTCGTAGACGAACCCGCTGCCCAGCCCCTCACCGATCACCCGGCGCCGCCCGGTGCGCCCCTCTTGCTCTTGCAGCGTCTTGACGAACGCCACCGCGGGGTCGGCCTTGGCCGCCAGATCCGCGAAGCTCTTCGGTGCCTCGAGCGGTGGGGCAACGGGCAGCGGGCTGGTGGGCGGTGGAGCCACCGTCGGGGTACTCGCCGACGCCGGCGACCCGGCGTCGGTGCCGGTCGAGCTGGTACGCCGACAGCCGACCAAGAGCGGCAGGCAGAGCGCGATGACGGTGGCGGCTCTCACTTCGACTTCGCGACCTCGACGTAGCGCATCCGCAGGTCGTACAGCGCCTGCTCGACGATGCGCTCTTCCTCGCCACTGAGATTGCCGTGGGTCTTCTCTTGCATCAGCCCGATCAGATCGATGGTCTGGCGCGCGAGCGGCAGCTCCACGACCGTGGCCCCTTCGGGGCCGGGCGCGTCACCCAGGTGCATGCGCGCGGAATGGTAGAGCGAGAGCACGAACGTGACGAAGTCGACGGGGGGCAGTTGCTCGCGTGTGCGCGCACTCTCCTGGTTCGCCGCGTCGAACGCCTCTTGGGCGTCGCGCTGCTGACCGCTGCTCGGCCCGTCCACCCCGTCGGCGCTCACGAAGCCTCCTCGTCGTCCTCGTCGTCGTCGTCGCCATAGCCCAAGGCCGGCTGGTGCTGAACCAAGATCTCGCCCTTGGCTTCGACGTCGGCCAGGCCGTCCAGGTGCTTGTTCACTTCGGCCTCGGTCACGAGACCTCGGCGCAGCAGGCGCTCGCGAATCCGGATGTCGTACTTGAAGAGCTCGGAATTGGGCATCGTGATGGTCTCCACGCGGCGCGTCGGGGGGAGTGGGTCCGTCGGCGCTCGGGCGACGGTTTCCTAGCGCTGGGTGGGGCCACGAAGCAAGCGCTCGGCGACAATCAGCTGGGAGTCGGCGGTATCGGCCGGCTCCTCGAGCTCGGCTGCCGCCGCCGTCAGCTCGTCGGCGGTGGCGGGGCGGGTCTCGAGCACCTGCACCTCGACCCGCAGCGGCTGCCCGGCCAGCGGGTGATTCTGGTCGACCACCACGGCGTCCGGTGTGACGTCGAGCACGGTGAGGACCACGACGTCACCGCCTTCTCCCTCTGCCTCGAAGCTGTCGCCGGGCGCCACGTCGGCGGGGAACTCTGCCCGGTCGAACTCGATCACCGCCTTGGGGTCGCGCTCGCCGAAGGCCTGCTGGGCCGACAGGCGCACGGTCCGCGACTCGCCTGGCACCGCGCCTTCGACGGCTCGCTCCACCTGCGCCAAGAGCTCACCGAAGCCGAACACGACACTGCAGGGGCCGTCGCTGCCACCGACGAGCTCGCCGTCGGCGTCGAACACCTCGTAGCTGAGGGTGACGACGATCTCGGGGCCGACTTGGTACTGGGATGAAGCGGGCACCGGATCAGATTTGTTCGGGGGCGACGATCTTGCCGGCAATGGCGCTGGCCGCGACGACCCACGGGCTCGCCAGGTAGACCTGACCCGGCCCGCTGCGCCCCGGGAAGTTGCGGTTGATGGCGCTGACCGTGACCTCGTCGGGTCGGAACGAGACGCCCGGGCCGGCACGGATGCAGGCGCCGCACGACGGGTCGACGATGTTCGCGCCGACCCGCTGGAAGATCTCGAGGTAGCCCTTCTGCTCGGCGTACTGCCGGATGTGCTGCGAGCCGAACTGGATGTACAGCTGTACGCCGTCGGCCACCTTGCGCCCCTGGGCGAGCGCGCGCTCGAGGACTGCGGCGTACATGTCCATGTCGGCCTTCTTGCCGCCGGTGCACGAGCCGCCATACGCGATCTGGATCTTCACCTCGCCCAGGTCGGTGAGCGCCACACCGTTGCGCGGGTCGCCGGGGGTCGCGACCATCGAGACCACCTTTCCCAGGTCGATCTCGAAGCTCGCAGCGTAGCTGGCGTCGGGATCCGCGCGCACGATCCGCTGCCGCACCTCGTCGGCAGGCAGGCCGCGCATCTCGGTGAGATAGGCCACGACGACCTCGTCGGCCTCGATGATTCCGGTGAAGCTTCCGGCCTCGACCGCCATGTTGGTCAGCGTGGCTCGCTCATCGAGCGACATCTTCTTCACGCCTTCGCCCGAGAACTCGAGCACCTGACCGATGCCCTTCCCGGTCTTGAAGTGGTCCATGGCCAAGATGTGCAGCATCACGTCCTTGGCGCACACACCCGGCCCCAGCTCGCCACTGAGCACGAAGCGCACCGTCTCGGGCACTTTCACCCGCACGTCGCGCGTGAACCAGGCGTTGGCCATGTCGGTGCTACCCACGCCGAACGCGAAACAGCCGAGCGCGCCACCCATGCAGGTGTGCGAATCCGTCCCGGCGACGACCTGCCCGGGGAGCGCCAGCTCTTCAATCACCTTGTTGTGACAGATGGCCTCGCTCCCCACCGTTCGGCCGTCGCGGGTCACCTCGCCGTACAGGCGAATGCCGTGCTTCTTGCTGAACGACTCTTGCACGGTCGCCAGCGACGCCGCCTGGGCGTCGAGCCCCATCTGCTTGTGCGCCTCGGGCATCACCACGTCCAAGAAGGTCAGGTGATCACGGAACGTGAAGACGCTCTCGGGCTCGCTCACCTTGGCGCCCTCACCAAAGCCCGCGCGGAACAGCGACTCGGCCATGGGTGTGACGTATTCGTGGCTGAATCGCACGTCGGTCCGCACGAAGAGGGCGTCGCCCGGGCGCACCGACGCGACCCCCAAGACGCCGCTGCGGGCGTCGGCGATGGCGCGGGCAGCGATGATCTTCTCCGCCAGGTTCATCGGGCGCCGGGGGGTGTCGAGCGCTGGCGGAGCGATCTCGCCGGCCATGCGCTTGCGGTTGTACGCAAACAGCCCCCCGCACTCGACGATCTGCGCACTGATCGGATCGAGCCCCTTGGTGAACTCCGAGATGGCGATGGTCTCGCCGCGCTCGATCCGGTCGATCAACGTGAAGTCGGTCGAGGTGAGCAGGCCGATGTTCTGGGCATTCTGCCGGTAGATCTTCTCGATGTTCTCGGCGATGACCAGCTGCACCCCCGCCTTGAGCTCCGAGTAAGGGGCGGTCTCACGTGACGAGCCGCAGCCCTTGCTACGGCCGCTGACGATCACGCCAAAGCCACCGTTCTTGATCGAGTCTTTCTCGATGACGCCGCCGCGCAGCCCGACCAGGCAATAGCGCGCCAGAGTCTCGTCGAAGTAGTAGCAAACCCATCCCGGAGTGAGCTCGTCGGTCGAGATGTTGTCGATCAGCTTTTGCTTCGCGCCGTCATCGATGGTCCCCCCCCCGAGCTGCCGGGCAAGCAGCTCCGCGTCCTCGGTCAGGTACAAGATTCGTCCAGTGATCCGGACGTTTTGCTCACTCATCGACTCAGCCTCCGGGCGGGGACGTGGAACCTAGCCCGAATGCGCGGTCACGTCATGGCCCAATGGCCGGTCACCCGGCTTCTGCGGCGCGTCATTGTGGAACGGAGAGCAGCTCGCCTGCCCGCCAGAGCGCCACCGCCCGCCGAGCGCCCGTGGCAGCCAGCGCCTCGTCCAGCGCAGCGCAAAGGCTCGCACGCGGCTCGGCGTACGTGCATCGGGCCACCTCGTCGGCAAGCCGACTGACCAGCAGCACCCGGTGCCGAGGTGGGAGCTGGTGCCGGACGCCCAGCTCGAAGATGCCGCGGTTCACCCGTTCCAGCGGCCCGGTCCCCCGATCCAGATCGGCGACGAGGATCACGACGCCGCCGTCCTGCAAGAGTGCGCCCGCCGGCGGCACCAGCTTCGAGGCTTGGTACAGGCTGCTCGAGACCGGAGGGCGGTCGGCCACGACGACCACCGGCGAGCGCGGCGCACGGACCGAGAACACGTCGAGCGCCAGCGGCACCAGCGCACGATGGGCGGCGACGAGGTCACCGGCAGCAGCCGCGACCGGCGTGCCCTCGACGTCGCACAGCACGTCGAGCAGACAGGTCGCGCCGGGAACGGCGCTCGCCGCCGCCTCCATGTCCAGCCGGCACAGGTTGTCGTCGACCCGCCCGAGCATCGCGCTCGGGTCGGCCTTGAGTCGATGATTGTCGAGCGCGTCTTCGGCCAGCGCCACCCCCGGAAAGATCGCCTTCGCGCCGGCCGAGAACCCGGCAAAGTAGTGCGGCCGGACTCTTCCTGTGGCCACGACCAGATCGGCCTCGGCCACCGCCGCGTTCAAGCGGATGCGCGTCCCGCGCGGCGTACGACCCAGGTCGACCACGCGCGAGTCCGCCCCGTGGACGACCACCGGACGGTCTCGGTGCTCGGGCGGTACGGCCCGCGCCGTGGCCTGGTGGGTGCCGGCCGCAACCACCAGCGTGACGCGATCCCAGGGCAAGATCTCGCGCAACGCGTCGAGCATTTCTCGGCGGGGCTCGTCCCGGGTCTCGTCGCTCACGACGACGGCGATCCGCCGCGCGCCCGTCGCGACCGCTGCCAGTGGTGGGCCTTGCACCGGTTCGGCCAGCGCACGGCGACACAGCTCGGTGGCCGTCGGCCCGGGCGCGCGCCGGCCGGGCGTGTGGATCGACAGCAGCTCTGGCGAAACCCGCGCCAGCTCTTGCTGCGCGAACGAGCTCAAGCCCGGCCCCGAGCTCGACGCCCCGAGAGCGCAAGCACGGCGGTGAGCGCGATCTCGATCTCTTCGCGCGAGGGCGGCGAGCTGCGGGCCGAAATGCGGCGCTGAACGGCCCCGAGCTCGGATCCGAACACGCGATAGCGGGCGCGTTCGAGCTCGTCGTTCGTTTCGACCACCCACTGGGCCACGATGGCGTGCAGCTCCTCGAGGTCGCGGTCCATGAGGGTTGCCAGGCGGTGGGCAAGTGGGTGAGTCATGGCTCCGGGGAAAGGGGCTTGCGGAAGGCAGCGACCTTGGCCAAGGTCACCGCGACCCGCCATGAGGATGTACCCCCGGTGCCGCCCTGCTGCCACGGCATTTGCCCTGGTGACGCTGGGCGTCGCCTGCGGCAAGAGCCCCGGCGGCGCGGCATCGGCCAGCGGCCCCCCACCGCCGGCGCCCTCGAGCGCGCCCGCGGCCGCAGCATCGGTCAAGCCGCCGAAAGAAGAGGCTCGGGCCGATGCCCGGGTGAAGATCCCCGGCGGCACCTTCAGCGCCGGCAGCCAGCCCGGAGATCCGGGTCGGCGTCCCGAGCTCGAGCCGCTCTTGCACACGCTGGAGCTCGGGCCCTTCGAGATCGACCGGCTGCCGTTCCCCAACGACCCGGGCAAGCCTCCGCTCACCGGAGTGAGTCGCGATGAAGCCCGTCGCCGCTGCGCCGAGAAGAACGCCCGCCTGTGCACCGAGCTCGAGTGGGAGCGCGCCTGCAAGGGCCCGGCAAGTGATGCGTACGCGACCGGGGCCGCGTGGGACCCGCGCTGCTCGGAAGCCCCGCAGGGCTGCGCCACCGGCTTCGACGCCCTGGCCATGGGCGCACTGCGCGAATGGACCGCCAGCGACGTGGTGCCCACGGAGAAGGACGCCGCAAGGCGAGCGGCGCTCCGCGGCGCGGGCGCCAAGGCCCCCGCCCACGACCACCGCTGCGCCGCCCGGAGCGGCGTCGACCCGGCAACCACCAGCGACGACCTGGGCTTTCGGTGCTGTCACGGGCCGCCGAACGCAGCCGTGGTCAAAGAGGCCACCCTCGGTCAGACCTTCGAGCGCGCGAAGCTGTCGGCGGAAGAGCTGCAGAAGCTGCTGGCGGCCGACCCGCGGACCGCCGGCCTGGCCAAAGACGTGAAGTACTTCCGCGATCCCGACGGCGCGAACGCGGTGATCGAGCGCGGGTCGGCGGACAAGAAGGGGTTCACGTTCAGCGTCGCCCCGCTGCTCTGGAACCCCGTGGCGGGCGCGCAGTACCTGCTCGTGGCCGCGCGCTCGGGCGAGAGCACGTCGTTCGTGGTCGCCTTCCACGTGGCTGGAAAGAACGAATACCGCCTCGCCTCGAGCTTCGTGATGAAGAACGAGCCCGGGCCCGTCGCGTTCGCCTACAGCGGGTACATCCGGCCGCGCCTGCACTTCAGCACGTGTTGGGGTTGCCCGGGTGAGACCGGCAAGCTCTTGCACCGCGAGCCCGACGCGGTGGTGATCGTGCAGCCGTGATCAGGGCAAGGCCAGCGCCTTGTCGGCCCCGCGCTGCTTGACGCGTTCGGCGATCAGTCGGCGGACGTTGCGGGCGCGGTCCAGGCACTCTTCGAGCTGCTTGGGCGTGATCAGCAACGTCGGTGGCTCGCCGAAGCCCAGGGCGCGCTCCAGCCCTTCGCGCTCCAGCTTCGAGAGCCGATCGTCGAGCGATTTCGAGTACGTCATGTGACGCGACAGGCGCGAGAGCGCGTCGTCCTGAGCGCCCTCGGTGGGAGCCGGAGAAAACGCCTCGTTGCCGTCGGCCGCGGTGATGCGCCCCGACTTGTCGTGTCGATACACCCCCACCCGCGCCAGGTTGCCCGCGACGTGATCCGCCACCAAGAGCCCCTGATACTGAGCCAGCCCCTGGGCGGCAGCCTCGGGGACGGGCTCGCGGGCGCCGAGCAGCCGCTCCCAAGCCTGCACCGGCGCGCTCGGATCCACGGCCGTCAGCTCCACGCGCGTCAGCGAGGGGGCGGGCGAGAGCGTCAGCGCCACCTCCACGGTTCCGTTGGCAAGCACCCGCGCGTCGCGCTCCAGACGCTTGCGGGTCGCCGAATCGGCGGCACGGCTCACTTCGGCGACGGTCAGCGCGCGCAGCGCCGTGGGCGCCACCACGCCCGGGGCAACGCGTTCCGCGATGAGGGCGTGGGCGGCGCGCGATCGAGCGGCCATGGGTTGCTTCTTGGTCGCCAGCGTGAGCCACACGCGCGCCGGCGGCGTGCGTTCGAGCTCACCGACCCAGGCGCCCTTGTCGTACGAGAGCTTCGCAAGCGTGCCGGTCTCGACGCTGACGCCTGCCGGGCGAGGCTCGGCCGACGCGCGAGGCGGTGCGGCGGCGCTGCCCGCCCCCGAGGGCGGCGCGGCCGGTGAGGCGGACGATGCGGCCGGCGCCGAGCTGCCTGGGCCCGGGCCCGCCGTGGGGGTCTGGCACGCAAGGCACAGCAGCAGAGCAGCAGCAGCGCCGAGCAGAAGCCTCATGCCAGCCCGTGATCGGTGAGGAACTTCTCGATGCGGAGCGCGACCAGCTCGTGCTGTTCCAGCGGGGCGACGTGAGTGCCGCCGGTCAGCATGACCAGCTCTGCCTTGGGCAGGGTCTCTGCCATGTGACGCGACAGATCCGGCGGCGTGAACGAGTCGCGGTCCCCGGCGACAATCAGCACCGGCACGTCGATCGAGGGGAGCAGGTCTTCGGCGGAATGCTCGCCGGCGGCGGCCAGCATCCGGGTGAACATCGGGAAGTCGACGTGGGCCACGTGGTGGAAATAGGGCTCCACGTCCGAAGGATTCACGGTACGCGGATCGATCTCGCCGGTGAACAGCGCCACCCGAAGCGCGGTCTTCGGGGGCACCCGCGACCACAACGCCCGGGTCAGCCGCGGATGCTTGGTCGCGAGCTCGGACAGCTTGGGCAGCACGTTGGCCAGGACGTCGCTGTTCTTGAAGGTGTGCGTGACCCGCCCGTAACTCCCGCACAGAAGCACGATGCCGCGCACCCCCTCGGGCCGCAGGCGATAGGCTTCGAGCGAGATCTGAGTGCCGAACGAGTGCCCCACCAGCACCACGGGCGGGTCGCCGATCTCGCGCCGTACGACATCCAGATCGGCGACGTGCGCATCGACGCCGATTCGCTCCGGATCTGCCGGGTTGGCGCTGCGGCCGTGCCCCCGATAGTTCCAGTGCGCGACCGACGCCATGCGCGCCAGGTCGTCCCACAGGTACTTGTAGATGAAACCGTCGCAGCAGATGCCGTCGGACAAGAGCAGCGTCGTGCTGGACGGACCGGTGCGCCGACGCACGTACAGGCGCGTTCCGTCGGAACCGTGCGCGACGGACTCGCGTACGGACTCAGCCGGCGTCGCCGTCTTCTTCGTCCCCGATGTCGTTGACACTCGGGATCTTCTTGATCTCGAGGCGGGCCATCTTCCAGGCGCGCTGAACGACCCACGACAGCGAGCGGTCGAGCCGCGCCGCCTCGTCTTTGATTTCCTGCAACATCGCCTCGGGGAAGTAGAGGCTTTGCTTGCGCTTGTCGCTGCCGCCTTTGGTTTCGTCAGCCACGCTCGGACCTCGTAGGGAAAGTTCGTCTCGGAGCGCCGGGTGCCCGGTAAGGGAGTGTCACCAGAAACGCCCCATTAGGGGAGTAGCACCCACAGGCCAATGAAATCAACGAGCTTGAGCGCCGGCGCGTCGATCTCGTGGAGAATTTCCGGCAGCCCGGGTGTTTTCAGGGGCAGCGGCACTATTGTCGGCGCCATGCCCGTGCCCCGACCGTCCCTGCGCCTCGCGCTGACCACCGCGGCGGCCTTCGCTGGCGGCGCCCTCTCGGCCCACCTGGCGACGGCCACCCCCGCCCGCGAGAGCCCCTACGAAATGCTCGAGCAGCTCGGCCGCGTGCTGGTGCTCATCGAAAACGAGTACGTCGAGCCGGTCGATCGCCGCCGGCTGGTCGAGGGCGCCATCAAAGGCATGGTGGCAGAGCTCGACCCCCACTCGGGGTACATGCCGCCCCAAGATTGGTCGATCTTCCAGTCCGACACCGAGGGCAAGTTCGGTGGCGTGGGCGTCGAGGTCGACTTCCGCGACGACTACGTGATGATCATTGCGCCCATCGAGGGCTCCCCGGCCGAGCGCGCCGGCGTGCGATCGGGCGATCACATCGTGGCGATCGACAACAAGAGCGTGCGCGACCGAAGCCCGGACGACTTGATCCGCGCCATGCGTGGCGCGCCGGGCTCGAAGGTCGTTCTCACCATCAAGCGCGCCGGCAAAGAGACGCCCCTCCACTTCACGCTCACCCGAGAAGTGATCGAGGTGGCCAGCGTGGCGCACAAGCTGCTCGACGACGGAATCGGCTACCTGCGGCTGAAGCAATTCCAGAACGGCACCCACGACGAGCTGCTCGAAGCCGCCGCCAAGCTCCGCAAGCAGAACGGCGGCGAGCTGGCCGGGACCATCTTGGACCTGCGCAACAACCCCGGCGGCCTGGTGGACGAAGCTGCCGCCGTGGCCGACGAGTTCTTGAGCCAGGGCGTGATCTTCACCACTCGGCACCGCGAGCGCGTGGTGGACGAGGTGAAGGCCGGCCGGGGCGGCGCCCTGCGTCGCGGCCCGCTGGTGGTGCTCGTCAACGAGTACAGCGCCAGCGCCGCCGAGCTGGTGGCTGGCGCGCTTCAAGACCACAAGCGCGGCACGGTGGTCGGCGCCAAGACCTTCGGCAAGGGCTCGGTGCAGACGCTGATCGATCTGCCGGGCCAGGCGGGTCTCCGGCTGACCACGATGCGGTATTACACGCCGAATGGCCGCGCCATCCAGGCGCGCGGGGTGCAGCCCGACGTCCTGGTCGAGGCCGCCTACGTGGCCGACAAGACGTTCGGCGTGGTGCGTGAGTCGGACCTCGAGAACCACCTGCCGGCCGAGGGCTCTCCCGGACCCGCGGCGCCCACGGACGCGGGGGTGGGCGGCGGTGATGCGGGCAGCACCGATGGCGGTGCAGACACCCACCTCGGCGTCAGCCGCGACGTCCCGAAGAACCCGACCGGTGGCGCCGATCTGGCCCTGAGCATCGGGTTTCAGATCGTGCGCGGCGTCCTGAAGAGCAACCCCTGACGTTCAGCTCCGCACGAGGTCGACGATGGCCCGCGCGCGCTGTTCGACGCGGTCGAAGGCGCCGCGTGAGAGCTCTTCGGCGTCGAACAGCGAGCGCACGAATCCCAGGGCGAACGCGCCCGCCCCCAGATAGGCGAGCGCGTTGTCGAGTCGAACGCCGCTGGTGGGCACGAGGCGAAGGAACGGCAGGGGCCCCAGGCACGCGCGGATGTGCTCCGGACCGTCCGCCGGCGCCGGGAAGAGCTTCTGCAGCGGCGCCCCGGCGCGATGCGCCGTCAGCATCTCGGTCGGCGAGAGTGCGCCGGGGATCATCACCACCCCGAGCGAGCGCGCGCAGGCGATCACCTCGACGTCCACCACGGGCGAAACCAGGAAGCTCGCTCCCGCCTCCACCGCGCGCCGTGCGTCGTCCACCGTGAGCACGGTGCCCGCACCGACGACCAGCGCCGGGTCCTCGGCAAAGCGCGCCACGGCGGCGAGCGCCCCGGGCGTGTTCAACGTCACCTCCAGGCAGCGAAACCCGCCGCGCACCGCCGCGTCGAGCGCCGGCCGGACCAGGCCGGGGTCGTGGGTCCGCAGGATGGCAATGGCCCGCTCGTGCCCCAGCCGCGCCAGCACTTCATCGGCGGTCATGGCGGGAAAGGGTGCCACGCCCCCGCGGGCCAACAAAAACGACATTTACCTACATTTACTCCTTGACCCTCCGGTGTAGAGGGGAGTAGTCATTTGTAAGTCGTTAGGCGACACACACCTACATCGGAGACGAGCAATGAAAGCATCCCGTTTCGCCCTGGGTTTTCTGGCACTGATGGCTCTTCCGGCGGTCGCCTGCTCGAGCGCCGAGTCCGACAGCCCCGACACCGGGTCGGTCGAGGAAGCCGATCAAGACGACCTCGACGGCAAGGCGGACGGCGTGAGCAAGCCGACCGGGAGCTACGAGCTCAGCAAGCCTTCGACCGTGGGCTCGAAGGACCTGACCCTGCTCGTCCTGAAGACCGACAAGACCTACCACGCAGAGAAGCAGGTCCAGTGTGTGACCTACCCGTGCGACCCGGTGGGCTTCGACGGCACGTACAAGCTCACCAAGTCGACGACCTCGAGCAAGCGCTTCATCCGCTTCGACGACGGCACCCGCTACGAATACAAGTTGAGCTCGGGCGGCAAGCTCAGCCTGCGCCTGGTCGACACCACGCCGTGGTTCGAGATGAAGCAGGCAGCGGACGCCTGGTGCGGCGAGCCCACGGACTGCACGCTGCAGAACATTCCCCAGCCCAAGTGCCCGGGCGAGTGGCAGTGCGAGGCCAACACCTGTTCGTTCTCGGAGTGCAGCCCGCTGCCCGGAAACGACTGTGAGGCCGGCGGCGGCTCGTGCGTCGCGCTCTACCCGGGAACCTGCGCGGACGGCGTGGTCGGTTCTGCCACCGAGTACTCGTGCGGCGGTCAGCTCGGCGTGCAGTGCTGCCTGCCGAAGCCGAAGCCCCCGGTGTGCAAGAACGCGGGCACCAACGACGAAGGCTGGTACCACGACGACGGCACCAAGATCTGCGCGGCGGATTGCGCCGGTCTGAAGGTGAAGTGCAGCGCCGTCGGCTCGAAGAGCGAAGGCTGGTACACCGACGCGGGTCACGGCTGCATCGGCATGTCGCTGATCGGCTGGGACAACTGCGGCTGATCGGATAGCACCCGAGCCCACAGCTCGCCCTCCGACCCCAGCGGTCGGCCCAGACGCCGCCGGTGCTCTTGGATGCGATTCCAAGCAGCAACGGCGGCGTGGTGCGCTGCCAGCTCGGCGCCGAGCGCCTGGTGCTCGCGCCGCAGGCCGACCCAGTCGACAACCGCGCTCAGCTCGAACGGGCAGGCCAGACCGCGCAGCACGCGCAACCGCTTCAGCCCGCCCCGCGCGCCGAAGGTGGCGTGCAAGGGGTAGGCCCGGCATGCCCGGGGGCGGGCAGCGTGGATCTGGCAGCGGTCTTCGCCGTCCAGAAAGCGACATGCGCCGCCCGCGTGGCGCAGCAGCATCACGCGGCGCCCCGGCGCGAGCAGCACCAGGCTGCTCGGCTCCCCGGTGACGTCCACCTGCTCGGGGCTCGCCCATTCGATCAGGTCGCCCGGAGCCTGTGCGGTGGCCGCGACCAGGCGACCGAGATCCGCGAAGGTGACCGGAACGCGCAGCCCCCGGCAGCAGTCGCCGCAGCCAGTGCACCGCACGCGCGCAAGGTGGAGCCCGGACGCCACGCCCAGAGCCTTGGCTCGACGGCCAGCGGTCGTCATCCGAAATCGGGTAGGCTCGCGGTCGTGCAAGGTCATCCGCCAGGGGGCTGGGGCCCGCCGCCCGGTCCGCCGGGTTACGGGCCGCCGGGGCACGCCCCCGGCTACGGGCCGCCGCCCGGCCCGCAGCCGTTCGCACCGCCACCGGTGTTCCACGGCTACGACCCGCGCGCGCCGTGGGGCGTCGACCCGAAGACGGGCCGGCCGTATTCGGACAAGCAGAAGATCATCGCCGGCATCTTGCAGATCTTCCTGGGCAAGTTCGGCGTGGGCAGGTTTTACACCGGCCACACCAACCTGGCGGTGATCCAGCTCATCACCTGCATGCTGGGCGTGTGGGTGTTCTCGTGGTTCACCTGCGGCATGACGGTGTTGGTGCTGTTCTGGCCGGTGATCGACGGCATCATCATCCTGGCGACGGACTCGACCGACGCCAACGGGCTGCCGCTCCGGTGACTCGTCAGAAGGCGTAAGTCTTTTCGAACAGCTTGCTGCCGCCGCCATCGACGAAGGTGACCTTGATGGTGGGCGGCGTGGCGTTCGGATCGGCCACGAACGACACGTAGTTGTTGGTGCCGGTCTTGAACTCGAACTGGCTCGAGGGCAGCGTGTTGAAGAGCACGTTGGCGTCTTGCCCGCCGGGCCCCATCAGCACCTCGCGCAGGCTCGCCGCCGCGCCGCTCGGCTCCACGGCCGCCGACGCCCCGAGGTGGAAGTCGCCCGAGACGAACAGCACGCCCTTGATGCCCTTGCCGGTGATGTGATCGAGCAGGTCTTTGCGCGCCGCCGGGTAACCTTCCCAGCGGTCGATCGCGTAGAGGTCCCAGAGTGCCGGCATGTTGGTGATCGGCACCGAGGTGACCACGATCTTGAAGGTCGCCGGGCTGGAAGAAAGCCCGCTCTTCAACCAGGCCATCTGGGCTGGCGAGAGGTACTGCGCATTCGGCCCGGAAGCGGTCGACGGCTTGCGCTCGCTCCGCGAGTCGAGCACGAAAACCTCGAGCGTGCTGCCCCACGAGTAGCTGCGCCAGATGCGATTCGGGCTCACGCCGTCACGACGGATCGGCAGGTGCTCGAAGAAGGTCTGGGTGGCGTTGGCGAGCCGCGTCTTGTCGAACGTCTCGGGGTTCCAGTCGTTGTCGACTTCGTGGTCGTCCCAGGTCGCAAAGTGGCCGGTGCTCGAGAGCAGCGAGCGGTAGGTCGCCTGGCCGAGCTGACCCAACCACTTGGCGCGGTACTGACTGAGCGACGTGGCCGAGTCGTTGTAGGTGGTGTCTCCGGCCAGGATGAAGAAGTCGAGCTTCTCGGCGCCGGCTTTCTCCAGCGGGGGGAACGGCGCCTTGCCGTTGCTGGTGCACGAGGTGCCGCCGAACCGCACCACCGGCTTCTGACCGGGCAACGGCGCGGTCACCACGCGCCCCACGGCGCTGCGACCGCTGAAGCCCGGCGCGGTGCCCTCGAGGAACACGTACGACAGCTCGGTGTGGGGGGGCAGAGCCGGCACGTCGACATGCACGTAGCCGTCGGCGGACGGCGTGACGACGCTCTCGTGATAGAGCGACACCTTCCCGCCCGAGCCGGGCTTGTAGACGCGCACGCGGAGGGGCGAGGTTCCGGCGTAGTAGGTCCAGAGCACCGCGCCGCCCCAGGTCACGTCCCCGGCTTGGATTCCGGATGGAAACGAGCTCGCGCTCGCTGCAATGCTGGTCGGGTCGAAGTCGATCTCCACTGCGGTCGCATCGGAGACGACGTCGATCGGGGCGTCTGCCGGCGCATCGGCGGGCCCGTCCAGCGAGACGTCCGGGGCGGCGTCCGAGCCGGCGTCGCTGCCGCCGCTGCTCGCGTCGACACCCGCCGAGCCGCCACTGCCGGCGACGCCGCCGCTGCCGCTCGTCCCGCCGCTGCCCCCCGAGCCCGCGCCGCCGCCGGAGGCCCCCGTGCCGCCGGTGCCCCCTGTGCTCGTGCCGCCGCCGTCGTCGTCCGACGAACCGCCGCAGGCGACTGACAGCTGAACCGAAGAGAGGGCGATGCCCAGAGCCCAAACCACGCGCCGCATGGCGCGCAGCATACGAGGCAGTCGCACAAATGCCAGGCCGGCGTGCGCTCTGCCCGCCGCGCGCTACGCCCGGGCCAGACGTGCGCTGACCGAGCCGCCGAGCATCAGCACGCCGAGGCCGGCGAGAAGCCCGGCCGAAACCCCCGAGGCAAGGTCGGGCACCGCCCGCGCCCACAGCCCACCGACGGCCACCCCCACGGCCATCGAAGCCACCAGAACCAGAGTATTGGCCGCGCTCACGGCCGTCCTACGCGCGACGGGCCCCCACCTTCCCAGCCCAGGGTCAGGGGTGGGGACGACGCGGGTCGGGCAGCCCGGCCAGATCCGGGTCCTTCTCCCAGCGCTCGTGGAGCGCATCCCAAACGCCCCCACGCTTGACCGAGCACTCGTAGCAGATCACGTCTTCGTCGCTATAAGCGAAGGCGCGGTCGGGGCCGGGCGCGATCTCTGCGCCGCACTCTGCGCACTGGGTCAGCTCGGTGGATTCGGTTTGGTGCATGGGACTCGCGGGGGGACTACCACAGATCGCCCGCAAGTGTCAGCGATCGCGCCGGGCTTCCGGCGGCGGGGGTCGTGCCCTAGGCTCCACCCCGGCACGATGAATGCCTACCTCGTCGAACGGTTCGTTCACCTGCTGGGGGCGTTCGGGTTCGTCGCGGCCCACGGAGCCACGGCGGCCATCACCTTCAAGCTGCGAAAAGAGAGCGACCCCACCCGGGTTCGCGCGCTCCTCGATCTGTCACGGTCCACCCGCGGCGTGATGCACGGGTCGTTCACCCTGCTCTTGCTCGGCGGCGTCGGAGCCGGGTTCCACGGCAAGTGGTGGTCTTCAGGCTGGATCTGGACCGCGCTCGGCCTGCTGATCGTGCTGTTCGCGGCGGCGTTTCCGCTGGCGGTGCCCTACTTCAAGGCGCTGCGCGCCGCCGCCGAGAGCGAGCCCCCGAACCAGGCCGAGCTCGAGCGCCTGCTCCGGTCGCCCCGAGGCCTGCTCCTGGCCGGGGTAGAGACCCTCGGCATCCTGGTCATCCTCTACCTGATGACCTTCAAGCCGTTCTGATCACTTGCGGCGCCGCTGCTCGAGCGAGAGCGCGACGAAGCTCGACATCAGATACGCAAAAGTTTCTTCGTCGCTGTTCCAGGTGCGGGCCACCCCGACGTGCTCGTGGCACACGACACCGACCATCTTGCCATGGGCCCAGATGGGCACGTCCAGCATCGAAGAGATCGACAGCGGCGCCAGATAGCTGGCAGAGAAGCACGACGTCCGCGGGTCGCGGTGGGCATCGTTCGCCGCGATCGTTCGCTCGGTCTGCAGTGCGGTGAAGTACGGAACGAAATCCGCCTCGAACAACACCACGCCGGCGGTGTGACGGCCCGCGGCGCGCTCGAACAAGTCGGCGCAGATGATCCGCTTGGGCTTGTCCTCCAAGAACCAGACACTGACCCGCTCGACGTCGAGGGCGCTGCAGGCCGCTTCGTTCACGCGCCGCACGGTCGCCTCGACGTCGCCAGCGAACAGGCTGCGCTGGGTCATCAGCTCGACATAAGTCGACAGGTGGCGGCGCAACGCGCGAACGTCGTCGGCGCCCGAACGCGGCGGAGCGATGGCGCCCGGTTGGGCTTCCCCGCCCGAGGTGCTCGGGAACTCTTGCCGCAGGCGCGCCATGGCCTGGTCCAGCCGAGAGAGCAGCTCGGGGGTGTCCTCGACGGACGCCGCCTCGGTCGACGTGAGCTGAGCCATCGACGCCAGACGCATCTTGGCCACGAGCCCTCCCATCCGGCTTGCCTCGTCGAAGAACCCCCGACTCCGATCGCCCATCCGGGGAACGATACCGCGGAGCCCTTCCGCGCGGAAGTAGCCAGTGCCACGTTCGCTTGCGCCGGCGGCCAGCGGACGCTAGGCCTCGGCCCGTGGCCGGGGTGTCGGGCGGGGACGCCGGCGGCGTCGGGGGCTGCGTGGGGCACGGCGCTTCGGGCGGCGACGGCGCTTCGGGCGGCGACGGCGCCTCGAGCGGCGCCGGCGCCAGCTCGGGGACCTGCACCGGCGGGGCCGCCGGTGCGGCAGGCTCGGGCGGCAGCGGCGGCGCGCCGCAGTGCGACGACGCGTACAAGCGCTGCCAGCACGAGTTCAAGTACCCGGCGGGCAGCGAGACCAGCGTCGAGCTCCGCGGCAGCTTCGCCGCCGACGGTTGGACCGCGGGGGTGCCCCTGGCCAAGTCGGGCAGCGAGTGGAAGGCCAGCGTGGACGTGCCCTATGGCGTCGACGTGCAGTACAAGTTCGTGATCGACGGCACGAAGTGGGTGACGGATCCGACCAATCCCACCAAGGCGCCGGACGGCCAGGGGGGCGAGAACTCGGTGCTGACGGGCGTGAAGTGCACCACGTTCACCTGCGCCCCCCCGGTGATGGGGACCTTCGACTGGCGCGACGCGGTGCTCTACTTCGTGTTCGTCGATCGCTTCTTGGACGGCGACGCCACCAACAACGGGGGAGCCATCCCCGGCGTCGACGCGCCGGCCGCGTATCACGGCGGCGACTGGGCCGGCGTGCGCAAGAAGCTCCAAGACGGGTACTTCACCGACCTTGGAGTGAACGTGCTGTGGCTCACCGCTCCCATGGACAACCCGAACCAGGCCGGTTGGGGCACGGACGGCCATCAGTACAGCGCGTACCACGGCTACTGGCCGCAGAACCTGGACAAGGCCGAAGAGCATTTCGGTGCGCTCGCCGACCTCAAGGCCCTGGTGTCCGAGGCGCACGCCAAGAAGATCCGCGTGATCCTCGACTATGCGATGAACCACGTGCACAGCTCGTCCCCGGTGTTCACGCAGCACCCTGAATGGTTCTGGAGCTTGGATTTCGGCGGCAAGAAGTGCGTGTGCGGCGAGGGGTGCGGCTGGGAGGGCCCCGACGCCAAGCGCTGCTGGTTCCGCGACTATCTTCCGGATTTCGACTTCACGAAGCCCGCGGCGCGCAAGTTCAGCATCGACAACGCCATCCAGTGGGTGAAAGACACCGGCATCGACGGCTTTCGCCTCGACGCGGTCAAGCACATCGAAGATGCGTGGGTGACCGAGCTGCGCGCGCGGGTGAAGTCCGAGATCGAGACCGTCAGCGGCGAGCACTTCTACATGGTGGGCGAGACGTTCACCGGCGACCGCGCCACCATCAAGTACTACGTGGACCCGAACGCCATGCTCGACGGCCAGTTCGACTTCCCACTGCGCGCCAAGGCGGTCTCGGCGCTGCTCACGCGCAGCGCGCCGATGACGGACCTGGATGGGTTCTTGGCGTCGAACGAGGGCTACTACGGCCCGGGCATCATGAGCACGTTCATCGGGAATCACGACGTTCCGCGGTCGATTCACTTCGCCGCCGACACCCCGGTCTGGGGCAACGAATGGGCCGACGGAAAAGACAAAGCCTGGAGCAATCTCCCCAACCTGCCTTCGGGCCAGAGCGCGTTCGAGCGGCTGGCCAACGCGTACACCCTGATCTTCACGCTGCGCGGCGTGCCGCTGCTCTACTACGGCGACGAGATCGGCATGGCCGGCGGCGGCGATCCGGACAACCGCCGGCCAATGCAGTGGACCAACCTCTCGAGCGGCCAGAGCCAGCTCTACGCCCACGTGAAGAAGCTCACGGCCATCCGTGCGGCGCACCCCGCTTTGCGCCGGGGCACACGTTCGGCGCTGTCTGCCACCACCGACACCCTGGCCTACAAGATGCAACACAACGCGGACGCGGTGTACGTGCTGATCAACCGCGGGGACGGCGCACAGCAGGTCGGCGGCGTGCCGAACGGCGCCTTCGACGACCTCTTGAGCGGAGCGCAGGTCTCGGGGCCGTCGGTGAGCGTGCCGGCGCGCAGCTCTCGGATCTTGGTCGCCAAGTAGCGCACCTGTACCCATTCCGCACACCGTCCCCCTGGACTGGCCCTCTGCGGTGTGCGAACTTCCGCCAGCCATGGGTCTCCGCTTCGCCGCCGACGTCCGCACACTGATCTGGGTCGCGCTCGCCGCCGCGCTGCTCGCAGCCCAGTTCGCGCGCCCCGAGCTCGCGCCCTACCTGTTCTGGCTGAGCATGTACTTCGCCCTCGCCTGCGGGGTGATTGCGCACAACCACAACCACTGCCCGACCTTCAAGGACAAGCGCGCGAACGAGATCTTCGGCCACGTGATCTCCGTCTTCTATGGCTACCCGACCTTCGCCTGGATCCCCACCCACAACCTGAACCACCACAAGTTCGTGAACCGGGCCGGCGACGCCACCATCACCTGGCGCCACTCGAAGAAGAACAACCTCTGGGTGCTGGTCACCTACCCCATCGTCTCGTCGTACTACCAGTCCGAGCCGATCAGCGCGTTCATCAAGCAAGCCAAGCAGAAGAACCGCAAGCTCTACCGTCGGATCCAGATCCAGTACGCGGTCTGGGCCGGTTCGCATGCCCTGCTGCTGGCGCTGGCCATCGGCCTTCACGGCACGCTTCAGGGCCTGATCCTCTGGTCGCTCACCTGCCTGGCGCCGGCGCTGTTCGCGCTCTGGACCATCATGGTCTTCAACTACGTGCAGCACATCCACACCGACCCCTGGTCCAAGTACGACCACTCGCGCAGCTTCGTCGGTGCTTGGACCAACTTCTTCTTGTTCAACAACGGCCTGCATTACGCTCACCACGAGAACGCGGGCGCGCACTGGACCAAGCTGCCCGAGATCCACGCCCGGTCCGCTGCTCGCATCGACCCGCGGCTCTTGCACCAGAGCATGTGGTGGTACTTCATCCGGCAGTATCTGCTCGCTCCGTTCGTACCCGCGCTGGGCACCACGCAAGTCGGCCGAGCCGCCTACGACGCCGTGGAGGCCGAGCAGGTGGCGACCGCCGACATCGGGTTCGGCGAAGAAGGCACGAACGAAGCGATCTTGCGGGCCTGAGCTCAGGCTTCGGCCAGAGCCGCGTGGGCTTCGCGCAGCACGCGGAGCGCGTCGTCGTGATTGAAGCCCAAGGTGCGCGCCAGCGCGTCGAGCGCGTCCATCTCGCCCGCCGCAACGAAGTCGTCGACGAAAGCCACACCGGCCGCCAGCCGCAGCGCCAGGTCGCGACTCTCGGGCGAGGTCAGTCTTCGGCCGACGTCTTCCAGGCGAAGGGCGAGCCCATTTGCTGCGAGCGCCGTCGAGAAGCGCTCGACGACCTCGCCGAGCTTCAAGAGCGGAAGCGTCAGCTCCAATCGGCGGCCACCGCGGCGTTCGCCCGCCGAGATGATGGCGCCCAGGCTCTGCGAGAGAAGCAAGAGCTCGTCCCGCGCGAGCTCGCCATCGGCCGTGGCCATCAGGTACATCGCCTCGAACACCGCCTCGAGCTCACCGGCCATGGCCCACTCTTCGGTGGTCAGCTCGGCGCCCATGGCCAGACTCTTCGCCCAGAGCGCAATCGCCTGCTCCGCGAAGTCACCAGTACAGAGGAGAGCCAGCCTGGGTCCGAGCATGTGCCCCGTCCCCAACCCCTATCATGCCTGACGGTCGGGCAGCCGGATGATTCGGGTCACGCGGCCGAGCGAGGCAACCAGATCCGCACGGTGGTGCCATGCCCGTCTTCGCTGGCGAGCTCGACGTGGCCGCCGTGCGCGTGCACCACGCGCTGCACGATGGGCAAGCCCAGGCCGGTGCCGCTCGGCCGCGTGGTGAAGAACGGGTCCAGCGCTCGAGACAGCGTGGCCGCATCCATTCCGCTTCCGGTGTCCCTGAGGGTGACCAGGACCCCTTCGCGATCGGCGTCTCGAGCGATGAGCTCGACCGCGATCGTGCCGCCGGCGGGCATGGCCTGGGCCGCATTCTGGATCACGTTGTCCAGCGCGGCCCGCAGCAAGTTCGGATCCGCCTCGACGAAGCGTGCCCGGTCGTCACCATGCACTTCGAGCACGTGGCGGTCGCCCAGCGGCACCTGGGTGTGCTCGATGAGCTCGATCAAGTCGATGCGCGAGCGCTTGATCGAGGTGGGGCGTGCGAAGCGCAAGAGGTCGGTCACCAGGTGATTCAGCCGGTCTGCCTCTTCGCTGACGATGTCTAGCAGAACACCTCGATCCGCGTCGGCCACGACCGGGCGACGCAGACCTGCAACGGCGTTGCCGATGATGGCCAGGGGGTTCCGCACTTCATGGGCAATGGCCGCTGCAAGCTCGCCCACGGCCGCCAGCTGCTCTTTCTTGGTCAGCTCGTTCTGGACCTCACGCAGCTCTTCGTGCGACGCCGAGAGCTGCTCGGTCGCCGTCCGCAACTCCCGCTCGGTGCGCGTCAGCTCGGCAATCGTCCGCCGGTAGCGGAACACCAGGGTGCTCGCGACGCTGAAGGCGTAGAGCATGAAGGCGTGGGGCGCGACGTAGAGCGTGTTCTGAACGCGCCCCGAGGCCAGCAACATGTCGTTGCCCGCTGCGGCAACCAGCACCAAGCCGCCGCCGAACGCGAAGTAGGCTTCGCGCTGACCGCTGCGCGCCGCGCGCAGCAGCCCCCCCTGGGCCACCAGCAGCTGAAGCCCGACCCATCCGAAGCCCATGCGCGCCAAGAGCGTGGGCTCGGCGCGCCAGTGCACCATCTTCCACCCGAAGACGTTGGCCTCGGAGAGCACGGCCGTGTCCAGGCGCCACCAGTACCCCAGCGCGACCGCGACCTCGAACAGCAGTGCTACGACGTAAATCGCCACCAGCCAGCGTCGCTCGACCCTCTGCCCGACGAACCGCGCGACGAAGTGCAGGTTCAGCGCGGCGGCGATCAGCGCGGCTTCCATCACCCCGGTGACGGCGTCCAGGCGCTGCTCGATGGTCAGCGCCACGTGGGCGCGTGCGCTGGAGGCGCTGTGGTACGCCAGCGCCAGGCACATGGTGCCGTAGATGAGCAGGTCCCTTTCGCGCCGCGCGACCAGGTGGGCGAGCGCGAAGAAGACCCCCAACGCGAGCTGGGTCACGCACCAAGCGGTGAGGATGCCGCTCAGGTAAACCGGGGCCACGTGGTACCTGGGCTGGGATCATAGGTCATCGGCGAATGCCGCAACGCATCAATTCCGACATGATCGGGGTCATGTAGGTCTTCTCGGATGCGTGGAACGACTTCCGAGTGGACCGAGACAGCACAGTTCTGCGCGGCGCGCCCCGAAGCGACCCGCTCCTCGACGAGCGAGCCAGCGGCACTGAGCACATGCTGGGCAACGACGCCATCGTGCGCGGCGCGCTCGAAGCGGGTGTGGCGTTCGTCGCGGGCTACCCGGGGACGCCATCTTCCGAGATCACCGATGGTTTCGCGCGCATCGCCCGCGCGCGCGAGATCGCGTTCGAGTACTCGGTCAACGAGAAGATCGCGCTCGAGCTGGCCTTCGCAGCAGCGCTGGCCGGGGCCCGCTCGCTGACCGCGATGAAGCACCTGGGCCTGATGGTGGCGGGTGACCCCATCTCGACCATTCCGTACGTCGGGGTCGAGGCTGGCATGGTGGTGATCAGCGCCGGCGATCCGTCGTGCCACACCAGCCCGAACGAGGCCGATCAGCGTCACCTCGGACCGATGCTTCATCTGCCCATCCTCGATCCCAGCACGCCGGCGGAAGCGCACGCGATGACCCGCGCAGCCTTCGAGCTGAGTGAGACGTGCCGCCTGCCCGTGCTGATCCGCACCACCACCCGGGTGGCGCACAGCCGCGGCCCGGTGGAGCTCGGCCCGTTCCGGCCGCGGCACGCCACCGGCTTCGTGAAGAGCCCGGCGCGCTACGTGCCCGTTCCGGCGAACGCCCGGCGGATGCGCATCGAGCTGAAGGAGCGCGTGAAGCTCGCCCGCGAGTGGATGGGCCGCTCGGGGTTCTTTCGACTCCAGGGCCAGAGCCCCGGCGTGGTGCTCGCCTCGGGCGCACCGGCGGCCACCAGCGCCGATCTGATCGCGCTGGCGGGCGCAGAGGGCAAAGTCGCGCTCTGGCGGCTCGGCACCGTGCACCCGCTGCCCGAGGCCGAGCTGGTGGCCGCGCTCCGGGGCGTCCGGCGCGTGCTCGTGGTCGAAGAGCTGTCGCCCTTCCTCGAGAACGCGCTCCTGGCGCTGGCCGCACGCCACGGGCTGTCGCTCGAAGTGTTCGGCAAGCACTCGGGTCACTTGCCCGAAGAGTTCGAGTACAGCGCCGAGATCATCGGCCGCGCGTTGTTCGAGGTCTTCGGGGTGGGCGAGCTGCCGCGCAAGAAGCCAGCCCTGCCCGTCGTGCCGGTGCGTGCGCCCTCGCTCTGCCCGGGCTGTCCACATCGCGCGGCCTTCGTCGCGGCCCGGGCCGCCTTCGACGAAGACCAGATCTACATGAACGACATCGGCTGCTACACGCTGGGCTACGCGCCGCCGCTCAGCACGGCCGATGCGCTGCTCTGCATGGGCGCCGGCTTCTCGCTCGCCGCCGGCGTGGCCAAGGTGACCGGCAAGCGCACCGTCGGCTTCATGGGCGACTCGACCTTCTTCCACGCGGGCATGCCTGCGCTGCTCGACTCGGTGAAGGAAAACGCCAACGTCGTGGCCGTGATCCTGGACAACGAGATCACCGCGATGACCGGCTTCCAGGAGAGCCCCACCCGCGAGCAGCGCGTCGAGGACGTCGCCCGGGCGCTGGGCGCGCGCCACGTCGAGACCATCGATCCCTACGAGCTCGAGGCGTCGACGGCCGCGTTCCGGCGGGCCCGGGGCGCCCAGGGGACCAGCGTGATCGTGGTGCGCCGCGCCTGCCCGGTGAGCTCCGCGCGCAGCGTCGGCTCGGCCGCGCGCCCTCCGGCGTACGTGGCCGACCCCGAGCGCTGTCGCACCTGCGGCCGTGCCGAGCATCACCTGCGCTGCGACGTGCCCATCACCGAGGGCTTCGAGCGCAACCTGGCGCGCGTGGCCGCCGAGCGCGGCGCGCTCGAGCTCGAGTCCGGCGTGGCGCCCTGCGCCGAGCGCTGCCCGCTCACGCTCTGCATCCAGGGCTACGCCGGCCACATCGCCGCCGGCGAGAACGCCGAGGCACTGCGCCACGTGATGGCGCGCACGCCGCTGCCGGCCTCGGTGTGCCGGGTGTGCGACCGGCCTTGTGAAGACGGCTGCGTGCGGGGCGGCCTCGACGAGCCCGTCGCGATCAACGACCTCAAGCGTTACCTGGTGGACTGGGCCGAGCGCGAGCGGCCGGAGCTGCTCGAGACGCCGAAAGAGGCGGACAACGGCCTCGCGGTCGCCGTGGTCGGCGCCGGCGTGGCGGGCCTCTCGGCGGCCCACGAGCTGGCGGTGCGCGGCTACGCGGTCACGCTGTTCGACGCCGAGGCCCAGCCGGGCGGGCTGCTCACCCACGGCATCCCGGAGTACCGCTTGCCGGCCGCCCAGTCGGCGCACGACATCGCGCGCGTGCTCGCGCTCGGCGTGCGCTTCGAAGGCGGAAAGCGCCTGGGCCACGAGCTGTCGCTCGACGAGCTCGGCGGCCGTTTCCGCGCCGTATTCCTGGCCATCGGCGCGCATCGCGGCAAGACGCTGGCGCTCCCGGGCGCAGAGCTCGACGCGGCCCCGAAGCAAGTCGAAGCCCTGGGCTACCTGCGGGCCGTGCGGCTCGCCGCCGACGCGCCAGCGGGCGACCGCGTGGTGGTGATCGGTGGCGGCAACGCCGCGGTCGACGCTTCGCGAACGGCGCTCAGGCGCGGCGCGAGCGCGGTCACCATCGCCTGCATCGAAGAGGTCGGCGCCATGCCGGCGCTGAAGGACGAGATCACCGCGGCCGAGCACGAGGGCGTCCTGCTGCGCACCGGCGTGCGTCCGGTGCGCTACGAGGCCGGCGCGCTGATCGTCACCGGCCTGTCCAACGGCAGTGAGACGCGCCTGGATTGCGATCTGGTCATCTTGGCCATCGGGCAAGAGCCCGATCCGGCAGTGCTGGGCGCGACGGGCCTCGCGCTTGACGACTTCGGCTTGGTGAAGGCCGATCCCTCGACCGGCCGCACCTCGCGCGCCGGAGTGTTCGCCGGAGGCGATCTGGTGGCCGGAGAGCGCAGCGTGACCGCGGCCATCGCCTGGGGTCTGCGCGCCGCGTGGGGCATCGATCGCGAGCTGCGTGGGGCGGAGCGAGCCGATCGCCGCCCGCCGCCGGCGCTGCCCAAGAAGCGCGCGCGGGTGAGCGCGAGCGCGCCGAAAGAGCCGCGTCGTGTCCCGAAGGAGCTCGCCGCGCGCGAGCGCGCCGGCAGCATGGACGAGGTGATGCGGGGTCTGTCGGCGGCCGATGCTCGGGCAGAAGCGCGACGCTGCCTGCAATGCGGCCTGTGCGGCAACTGCCGGGCCTGCATCGAGGCCCTGGGCTGCCCGGCCATCGCCATGGACGCAACCCGAGAGCACGTGGTCATCGATCCGGTGTGGTGCATCGGCTGCGGCGTGTGCGCCGACGTCTGCGCCAACCAGGCCCTCGCACCCAAGGGGTCGTCGTGTCACTGAAGCGCCACCAAGTGCTCTTGGTCGGCGTCGGCGGACAAGGCGTGCTCGCCGCCGCGCAGATCCTGGGCATGGCCGCCCACGCCGAGGGCAAGCCCGTGATGGTGGGGCAGCTCCACGGCATGAGCCAGCGCGGCGGCAGCGTGCGCTGCACGGCGGTCTTCGGCGGTGCCGAGAGCTCGCACACCTCGGGCCCGGAGATGGACGTGGTCGTGGCCTTCGAGCCGCTAGAGGCGCTGCGGGCGGTGCCCGACATGGGGCCCGCCACCCGCGTCGTGACCAACCGGCACATCATGCTGCCGTTCCAGGCCGTGTTCGAGAGCACGGCCATCCCCGAGCCCGACGCCATCGTGGCCGCGCTCCGCGACGTGGCCGGCCAGGTCCACGAGCTGGACGCGCCGGCGCTGGTCGGCGCGGTGGGCGAGACCCGCACGCTCAACGTGCTGATGCTGGGTGCGGCCTCGGGCCTCGGACTTCTGCCGGTGGGTGAAGTCGCGCTGCTCGACGCCATCACCGAGCGCTGCGGGCGCAAGTTCGCAGAGGCGAATCGTAAGGCATTCATCCTCGGGCGCGACGCGTTCGCCTCCGAGTCCGGCCAGATCAGGGAGGCGACGGTTCAATGAGCGAGAGCGAGACTTACAAGCTGGGCATCGACGTCGGCGGCACCTTCACGGATCTCTTCCTCTGGACCAGCGCCGGCAAGGTGCAGAGCTTCAAGGTCCTTTCCACGCCCAAGGATCCGAGCATCGGCGTGCTCGATGGCCTCAGCGCCGTCGCCAAGGCGCTGGGGCTCTCGTCCGGGGAGCTGTGCGCGCGACTGACCAGCATCGTCCACGGCACCACCGTCACCACCAACGCCACCCTCACCCGCCGTGGCGCCAAGACCGGGCTCTTGACCACGCTCGGCGTGCGCGACGCCCTCGAGATGCGGCGCGGCATCCGGGAAGATCAGTACGACAACCGCATGACCAACGTGGTGCCACTGGTGCCGCGCTACCTGCGCCTGCCGGCGCGCGGGCGGCTCGACTATCAGGGGCGCGAGCTCGAGCCGCTGAGCCTGGACGACGTGCGCGCCGCAGCGGGCGTCTTCCGCAGCGAGGGCGTCGCCGCGGTGGCCATCTGCTTCATGAACGCCTTCGCCAACCCGGCGCACGAGAGGGCCGCCGCCGACGTGCTCCGGGCCGAGCTGCCGGGGGCGTTCGTCAGCGTGTCGAGCGAGGTCTTGCCAGCGATCCGCTTCTACAACCGAGTCTCGACCACCGTCTTGGACGCCTTCGTGGGGCCGGTGCTGCGCGACTACCTGCGCGCGCTGACCTCGCGCCTCTCGGAGGCGGGCTTTTCGGGCGCGCTCTCGATCATGCAGTCGAGCGGCGGCGTGGCGCTGCCTGAGGCGACGGCGAAGAAGCCGGCCGCCACGCTGCTCTCTGGACCCGCAGCGGCGCCGCGCGCGGCCGCGGCCTGGGCTGGCCCCGGCGGCTACGCGGATTGCCTGGTGGTGGACATGGGCGGCACCAGCTTCGACGCATCGCTGGTGCGGAGCGGCGCCGTCGAGCTCAAGGCCGAAGGCGAGATCGATCGCCTGCGCATCGCGCTGCCCATGCTCGACATCGTCACCATCGGCGCCGGCGGCGGCAGCATCGGCAAGGTCGACGCGGGCGGCTTGCTGCGCATGGGCCCCGAGTCGGCCGGGGCGCTGCCCGGTCCGGCCTGCTACGGCCGCGGGGGCGAGCTGCCCACCTGCACCGACGCCAACGTGGTGCTCGGCTACCTCGATCCGCGTTACTTCGCCGGCGGCGAGCTGACGCTCGACGCCGAGGCCTCGCGCAGGGCCATCGCGAAGCACGTGGCCGAGCCCCTGGGCGTCGACGTGGAGCGCGCGGCGGTCGGCATGTACCGCGTGATCAACTCCAACATGGCGCACGGCGTGCGCGAGATCACCGTCAAGCGCGGGCTCGACCCGCGCGAGTTCCCGATGGTGGTGGCCGGCGGCGCAGGCTCGCTGCACGGCTCGGCCATAGCCACCGAGCTCGACCTGCCGGTGGTGCTGGTCCCGCCGGTCGCCTCGGTGCTCTGCGCCGCGGGCATGCTGCTCACCGACCAGCAGCACGACTTCGTGCGGTCGTGCATCTCCGAGCTCGACAAGCTCGATCCCGAGCGCCTGCGGGGCCTGGTGAGCGAGCTCACGCGCGAGGGCGAGGCCCAGCTCCGCCGGGCCGACGTGCCGGCGGACCGCATCGAGCAGCAGGTCGCGCTCGATCTGCGCTACGTGAAGCAGTACCACGAGGTCACCGTGCCGATGGCGCTGGGCGACGTGATGCGCGGCGACACCCGGGCGGTGGTGGAGGCCTTCCACCGCGAGCACGATCGGCTCTATGGCTACGAGCTCTCGACCGAGGGCACCCCCGTCGAGCTGATCAACCTGCGCGTCCGCAGCCTGGGGCGGGTGGACAAGCCCCAGCTCCCGCGCCTGCCCGCCGGCGGCCCCGACGCGAGCCGCGCCAAGAAGGGCCAGCGCCGCGCCTACGTGCCCGAGCGCGACGCCTTCGAGAGCGTTGCGGTATACGACGGGCACGCTCTCACCGCGGAAAACCGCATCCCCGGGCCGGCGTTGATCGAGCGCACCGACACCACCATCTTCGTCAGCGCGGCCTACGATGCGCGCATCGACGAGTACGGAACCGCCATTATCGAGCGGAGGGCGTCATGAGCAAGGTCGTGGTCGACAAGATCCTGGTGAGCATCTTGGGGCGCGCGCTCCGCGCCATCACCGACGAGATGAGCATCAGCATGGAGCGGAGCAGCCGCTCGCCCATTTTGTGCGAGGCCCGGGACTTCGTCACCGGGCTCTACGACGCCGAAGGCAACATGCTGGAGCAGACCGAGAACCTGCCCATCTTGAGCTTCTCACTGTCGCCGGTGTGCAAGCACATTGCCCAGAAATTCGCGGGCGACGTCTACCCAGGCGACGTCTTCTTCCACAACGACGTGTTCTCGTTCGGCAACCAGAACAACGACGTCGCGGCGTTCAAGCCCATCTTCGTGGGCGAGACGCTGGTGGGCTGGGCGGCGTGCAAGGGGCACCAGGCCGACATCGGCGGCGCGGTGCGCGGCGGCTACAACCCGGCGGCCACCGAGGTCTGGCAAGAAGCGCTGCGCATCCCCGCGGTCAAGGTCTACGAGCGCGGCAAGCTGCGCCGTGACGTGTGGGACCTGATCTTCTCCAACATCCGTCTGGCCATCGTCCAAGAGGACATGCGCGCCGAGATCGGCAGCTGCACCGTGGGCGAGCGCCGGCTCAAGGCGCTGATCGAGAAGTACGGGCTCGAGAGCTTCGAGGCGCACAAGCGCGCCCTGTTCGAGTCCACGCGGGCGATGATGGAAGCCGAGATCCGGAAGATCCCCGACGGCGTCTACCACGGCGAGGCCACCAGCCACTTCGACGGCCACCACCCGGGCTCGAAGGCGGTGGTGCGCGTCACCATCACGGTGAGCGGCGGCAAGATCCGCTTCGACTACTCGAAGACGGATCCCCAGACCACCGGCTTCGTGAACGGCACCTTCACCTCCAGCGCCTCGGCCACCATCCTCACCTTCCTGCAGATGGTCGATCCGCGCATCCCCCACAACCAGGGAATGGTCGAGCCCATCGAGATCGTCATCCCCGAGGGCACGCTGCTCAACGCGGCCTATCCGGCAGCGACCACCTTCGGCAATCACCTCTGCCCGAACAACGCCGATGCGATCATGCGCGCGCTGTCGCCGGTCATTCCCGAACGGGTGACCGCCGGCTGGAACCAGCTGCTCTGCTCGCTCTCCACCGGACGCGACACGCGAAAGGGGCAAGACACCAAAGAGACCTACGTCGACATCTTGTTCATGGGTCTCAAGGGCGGCTCCGGCGCCCTGCCCGACTGCGACGGCTACGATCACATCGGGATGATCGACGCCTCGGGCGGCGTGCTCGATCAGGACTACGAGATGTTCGAGCAGATCTCGCCGCACCGGCTCCTGTCCCACGAGTACGCCTGCGACTCGGCGGGTGCTGGCCGCCACCGCGGCGGGCTCGGCGTCGAGACGCGCTACCTGGTGGGCGGCGCCGACACCCAGATCGTCACCTTCGGCGACGGCGACATCGAGCCCGGGTTCGGGCTCGCCGGCGGCGACAACGGCACGCTCAACTACATCGATCTCGAGTATCCCGACGGCCAGCGCTACCGCGCCACCACCAAGGACCACGTCAAGGGCGTTCCGGCCGGCACGGTCTACGTGCAGCACGCCGGCGGCGGCGGCGGCCATGGCCCAGCGCGTGAGCGGCCGGCCGAGCTGGTGGCGCTCGACGTGCGAAACGGCGTGGTCAGTCTGGCTGCGGCCCGGGAGCTGTACCGCGTGGCGGTGGATCCCAAGACCTTCGCACTGGACGCGGCCGAGACCGCTCGCCTCAGGCAGGGGGTGTGATGGACTTCTCGCTTTCGGCCGAGCAAGCGGCGATCAAGCAGACCTTCCACGACTTCGCCGCGCGCGAGATCCGCCCGCGCGCCCAGGCCCTGGACGAATCGCCGGAGTTCCCCCGAGCCATCTTCGAGCACGTGGGCGAGCTCGGGTTCTTCGGCATGCGCTACCCCGAGCCCTTCGGCAGCGGCGCGGACGTGGTGTCGTGCGCGCTGGCCATCGAAGAGTTGGCCTGGGGCAGCCTCTCGGTCGCGGCCGCGTGCACCATGCAGTCGCTGATGGGCACCTGGTTCGTGCACCGCTTCGGCTCGGCAGAGCTGCACGAGCGTCTGCTTCGGCCGGCGCTTGCCGGCAAGAAGATCGGCGCCATCTGCATGACCGAGCCCAACGCCGGCAGCGACCTGCTTTCGATCAGCACCAGCGCGAAGCAAAGCGGCGACCGCTGGCTCGTCAGCGGCAGCAAGACCTGGGTCACCTCGGCCCCGGTGGCGGACTTCTTCACGGTGTTCGCGCGAACGGGCAAAGAGACGCTCGGGGTGTTCCTGATCGAGCGCGGCGCCGAGGGCCTGGAGCTCGGGCGACCCATCGAGAAGATGGGCGTGCGTTCGTCGCTCACGTCAGAGGTCCACCTGAGCGAGGTCCCCGCCACCGCCGCGCTGGGCGACCCCGAGAGCGGCACCAAGTACCTGCGCGAGATCCTGGCCGAGATCCGCGTGGTGACGGCGGCGCTGGCGCTGGGCGTCGGGCGCGCCGCGTACGAAGAGGCCAAGCGCTACGCCTCCGAGCGACAGCAATTCGGCAAGCCCATCGATCGCTTCCAGGCGGTCCAGGAGCACCTGGCCGAGATGGCCACGGATCTCGAGGCCGCGCGCCGGATGACCCACTGGGCGGCGTGGCGCAGCGACCAGAAGCTGCCGAACACCCGCGAGGCCAGCATGGCCAAGCTGTTCGCGTCCGAGGCCGCGAACCGGGTGTGCGACCGCGCCGCCCGCGTGGCGGCCAGCTACGGCTTCGCCGCCGAGAGCCCGATCCAGCGCTATCTGCGGGACGCCCGCTTCGTGCTGATCGGCGGCGGGACATCGGAGATCTTGCGCGTCAACATCGCGAGGGAGTCATGACGGAAAAGCCCATCCGGGTTCTGATCGCCAAACCCGGCGTCGACGGCCACGACGTCGGCGCCAAGGTCGTGTGCCGCGCCTTGATGGAGGCGGGCATGCAGGTCGTCTACACCGGCCTCCGGAAGTCTCCGGAAGAGATCGCGAAAGCCGCGCGGGAGCTCGACGCGGACGTGGTCGGGCTCTCGATCATGTCGGGCGCCCATCTGCCGCTGAGCGAGAAGGTGGCCGAGAGCCTGAAGGCAGCCGGCGTGACGCGGGCCAAGCTGCTGGTCGGCGGCGTGATCCCGGCGCGCGACCGCGGCGCCCTCGAGCAGCTGGGCGTGGCGGCGGTGTTCGGCGTCGACGCGACGCTCGGCGACGTGGTGAGCTGGGTGCGCGCCAACGCCGGGAGGGCGGCATGAGCGGCCCGAAGGTGGTCTGGGACAGCGGCATCGAGATCGCCCCGGTCTATGCGCCCGACGGCGCGGAGAAGCCCGGCGAGTATCCCTACACCCGCGGCATCCACCCGCTGATGTACCGCCAGCGGCCCTGGACCATGCGTCAGTACTCGGGGTTCGGCACGGCGGCCGAGACCCACGAGCGCTTCCTGTTCTTGATCAAGAACGGCAACACCGGCCTCAACGTCGCCTTCGATCTGCCCACCCAGTGCGGGCTCGACTCCGACGACCCCATGGCCGAGGGCGAGATCGGACGCGTGGGCATGGCGGTCGACACGCTGGCCGACATGGAAGAGGCCTTCGCCGACATCGATCTGAACAAGATCAGCGTGTCGCTCACCATCAACGGCTCGGCCGTGGCCATCATGGGCATGTACTTCGCCATGGCGGAAAAGCGCGGCTTTTCCCTGGGCGAGCTGCGGGGCACCGCCCAGAACGACATCCTCAAGGAGTTCGTCGGGCGCGGCACCTGGATCTTCCCGGTGGAGCCCAGCGTGCGGCTGGTCGGCGACACCATCGAGTTCTGCGCGCGCCAGGTGCCGCACTACAGCCCGGTCAGCGTCTGCGGCTATCACATCCGCGAGAGCGGGGCGACGCCAGCTCAAGAGATGGCCTACGGCCTGGCCATCGCCTGCGCCTACGTCGATCACGTGCGCGCGCGCGGCCTGGACGTGGACGAGTTCGCCCAGGGCATCAGCTTCAACTTCGACATCTACGGCAACCTGTGGGAGCAGATCGCGAAGTTCCGCGCCGGCCGGCGGCTCTGGGCCAAGATCATGAAAGAGCGCTACGGCGCCAAGAACCCCAAGGCCATGCAGCTTCGGATGATCGCCGGCGGCGGCGGCGCCGGGCTCACCGTCGAGCAGCCGCTCAACAACCTGGTGCGCAGCGCCTACTACGCCCTGGCCAGCGCCCTCAGCGGCACCCAGACCATGGCCCTCTGCTCTTACGACGAGGCCTACACCATCCCCAGCGAGCAGGCCGCGAAGCTCTCGCTCCGCACCATGCAGATCCTGATGACCGAGATCGGCGCCTGCGACACCGTCGATCCGCTGGCCGGCTCGTACTTCGTCGAGAGCACGACCGACGAGATGGAGCGGCGCATCGTGCAGATGATGGAGAAGCTCGACGCCGAAGGCGGCGTGCTGAAAGCCATCGCCGAGGGCCGGGTGCAGGCCGACGTGAACCGCCAGGCCTACGAGCACAAGCAGCGGGTCGAGCGGGGTGAGATCAAGAAGGTGGGCGTGAACTGCTTCGTCGACGACGAGAAGAGCCCCGACGTCGAGTTCCACCCGTATCGCCGAGAAGAGGCCGAAAAGCAGATCGCGCGCCTTGCCCGCGTGCGCGCCGAGCGGAGCGCCGCCGAGGTCGACCGTACCCTCGAGGCGGTGCGCGCGGCGGCGCGCAGCGGAGAGAACGTGATGCCGTCGGTGATCGCCGCGGTGAAAGCCTACGCCACGGTCGGCGAGATCTGCGGGGCGCTGAAGCAGGTGTTCGGGACGTATCAGGAGCCGGTGCGGTTCTGAAGCTGGCGCGCCGCTGGGATCAGCGCGTCGACCCCGGCCCGGCTCGACCCTGGCGGGCGCGCGCGATAGCATGCAGCGAGTGGATCGATCGCGCGACCAGACCTGGGGTGCTGCCTGGCGCGCCCCTGCGGACGAGGCCCGCCTGCGGGAGAGCGCGGAATACTGCTGGAGGTTCTTCATGGGCGAGGCAGAAGCGCAGAGAGCCGCCGAGAAGATCGTGGCCATTCTCGAGGCCGAGAACCTTCCCTACGCCGTGATCGGAGCGCTGGCGCTGAATCAGTACGGCCATCGGCGCGTGACCGTGGCGGTGGACCTCGTCATGCGCGAGGCGGATCTCCAGACCTTCAAGCGGCGCTGGCTCGGTCGCGGGTACGCCGAGCGCGCGGTCGGCACCGGGAAGCTGATCGACACGGAGCTCGGAGTGAACATCGACGTGCTGAGCACGGGCAGATTCCCGGGTGACGACAAGCCCAAGCCCATCGCCTTTCCCGATCCGGCGGTGACCGCCATCCGCGGTGCGCCGTTTGCGCTCTTACCGGTCGAGCGCTGGATCGAGCTCAAGCTCGCTTCCGGCATGGTGGCGCCACACCGGTTGAAGGACCTAGCCGACGTCCAGGAGCTCATTCGTGCTGCGCGCCTGCCTCTGCGCCTTGCCGACGACCTCGATCCCTGGGTGCGCGCCAAGTTCTCCGAGCTGTGGCGGGCGGTCGAGCAGGGCGACGCCGACGACCCGTACTCTTGAGCTCGACACCGAAGCCAGATAGCTTCCGGCTGCATGTCTCCGGGGGACGAGGGTGAGCCATGACGAGCGAGAACGCGCACCACGAGGCCAAGCGAGCGCGCATGCACCAGGCGTGGACGGTGGCGACCGACAACTATGCCGCGCACATCGAGCCCCACTTTGCGCCGCTGACGGCGGCCATGCTCGCCGCCATTTCGCATCTCGAGCCGGCACGCTTGCTCGACGTCGCCTGTGGCGCGGGCGAGCCTGCGCTGACCCTCGCGCGCCACTTCGGGCCGGCCTGTGAGGTCGTCGGCATCGACTTCTGCGGTTCGATGGTGGACCGTGCAGCCCAGCGTGCCAACGGCGAACGCGTGCCCAACTGCCGCTTCGAGTGCGGCGACGCCGAGGACCTCAGCGCGCTCGCCGATGCGAGCTTCGACATCGTCACCTGTCGCCAGGGCGTGGGTTTCGTGCCGCGGCCAGAGCGAGCGCTCGGCGAGTTTCGACGAGTGCTGAAGGCGTCGGGCACGGCCCTCGTCACCTCGTGGGGCACGAAGGGTGGCGCCCTCTTGCCGCGCATCTCGGGGGGCACCATCGCCTCGTTCTTCGAGATCGACCAGGACCCCGGCGGGCGTCCGCCCTGGCACTTCGCGGAGGAAAACCGCCTCGCGCGGGCATTGCTCGATGCCGGCTTCGACCACGCTGATCAGCGGGAGGTTCGTGCGGACATCGGCTTTGCGAACACCCGCGCGCTGTATTCTGCGCTGCGCGGCACCGCCATGAGCCCCTACTTCCAGCGCGTCACCGACGAGCTCGAGCCGGCGGTGCTGGCCAAGATCGAGGAGCTGGCCGCTCCCTATCGCGCGGGCGAAGGCTATCGCCTGCCGTGTGCGTTCGTCCTGGCGACCGGGACCGTGCGCGGTGCGTGAGCGATGGCTCGCCGGCCACGGGTGCTCGCCGCCGCGCGCGCCACAGCTCAACGGCGACGCGAAGCCAGGCACGACTGCACGAGCTCGAGCGCGGGGCCGTGGACCATACGCCTACCCAACATGACCAAACTTTGTTGGGTAGGCGCGCACCACGAATGGCTCGACGCCCCAAGCCGGAGCCGCTAGACGTCCAGCGCCGTGATGGGAGAACGACCGTGACCACTCCGCGCCCTGTCGTCTTGAGCGTCGAGCAAGCGCTCAGCATGTCGTACGCGACGCTGCGCTTCGTGCACCTGGGCTGGCGGGTGATCCGCATCGAGCCGACGCCCAGCCCCAACCTGAAGACGCGCGGCGATCCGAACCGTCACATCGGGCGCAAGGTGGCCGAGGGCGATCGCCACAGCTACTTCGTGGGGCCCAACACTGGCAAAGAGGCCATTGCGCTCAACCTGAAAGAGCCAGAGGGGCAGGCGCTGCTCGCGCGGCTGATCCGCGAGCTCTCTGCCGACGTGTTCTGCACCAACACCATGCCGGCCCGCCACGCGAGCCTCGGCATCGACTACGCCGCGCTCCGGGCGGTGCGGCCCGAGCTGGTCTGGTGCTGCATCTCGGCCATGGGCCTGCCGTACCCGAACGTGCCCGGCTACGACCCGGTGCTCCAGGCCCAGTGTGGCTACATGGACATCACGGGCAACCCGGATGGCCCGCCGATGCAGAACGGCCCGCCGATCATCGATCTGAAGGCGGGTGACGAGGCCTTCGCGCAGGTGCTGCACGCGCTGCTCGAGCGCCACCACACCGGCGTCGGCCGCGCCATCGACGTGTCGATGGCCCAGGTGGCGACCAGCTGGCTGCTCACCTTCTTGCCCATGCTCGACATGGGCAGCCCGCCAGAAGAGCTGAAGCGCTCGGGCAACGAGCACCGCCAGTTCATCCCGACCAACGCCTACCCGACCGCCGATGGCTTCATCTACATGGCCGTGGGCAGCGACGTGCAGTGGCAGCGCCTGGTCGCCGAAGAGCCCTTCTGCCCCCTGGCCCGCCCCGATCTGGCCACCAACGAGGGCCGCCGCCGCGACAAGACCGCGCTGCACGCGGCCATCGCCGCGCTCACCTCGAAGCACCCCGCCGCGGACATCGCCCGGGCGCTTCGGGCCGCGCAGATCCCCCACGCTCCGATCACGCCCATCGAGCGCGTGATGGATCAGGAGTTCTTGCAGGGCGCGCTGCTCTCCACCACCGCGCCCGACGGCCGCGCGATTCGCCTTCCCCCGCCGGCGGTCAGCACCGAGTTCCTCGAGTCCAAGAGCCGCCAGCTCGGCTTCGCCCCCGCCTACGGCGAGCACACCGACTCGGTGCTGGGCGAGGTCGGCGTCTCGGCCAGCGAGCTGTCGTCGCTGCGCGAGCGTGGCGTGGTCGCCTGACGAGCTTCAACCGACGGGGAGGTAGCGGCCATTGACGAAACGCCAGTGGTTGCCGGCAGGCACGGGCAGGTCTCGCGCGTGGATCGTGTCGTTGCGACGCAGCGTGCCGTCGAGCGGCACGACGAGCTCTCGCTCGATGAGGCAGCGATGCGCGAGCCACCACGCGCGGAAGCTCCAGCCCTCCGCGACGCGGCGGCGCTGCTCGACGGTGATCGCATCGCCAAGGCGCGCGGCAAGGTCGCTGATCACTGCCTCTTGCGCGTCGTCGAGCGACGCGAGCCAGGGGATGTCGGAGAACGTGCCGATCCTGAGCTCGCCGAGCGCGTAGTCGCTGGTCCAGCCCTGACCGTGCCGGGCATAGCCGGCGGCCCGCGTCTCGTCGTCCAGGTCGAGCGGGGGATCGTGCGCGGCGACCCCCTGCAGGTGCTCGAGGTTCGCGCTGAGGACGTGCATGCCGCCGTCCCACGCGGCGACCGTGATGCTGCGCGCGGGAAACGGAATCGCCGACGAGATCTCCAGGATGCGGTGGCGGCGGAAGAACGGCTGCTCGTAGCGGTCGACCTCGATGGGATGGCTCAGCCGGTGCTCGAGCTCCGACGCATCGCGCTCGACGGCGCTGCGAAGCTGCCGGAGCTCGGCGGGCGAGAGCGTGATGGTCGTGCGGGCAATGTCCATCGAGGTCGATCCCTCCTAGAATTTCACGCGAGCTCGCCGGTGAGCGGGACGCCCAGCCACTCGGCGAGGTCGCGCGCCATGAAGGTGACCCACGCGGCGTCGATCTGGACGTTGTCCATGCCATAGGTCGGATCGAGCCGGGCCGCCGGGTCGTCTTCCTCTGCGATGGCGATCTCCGCACCGCTCTTGGTGACGACCTTCACGCCGCGGTGCCCGCGCGACGCATCGTCGAGGAACGCGACGACCCGTTCGACGTCGGCCGGGCGGATGCGCGCGCCCGCCTCGGTCCTGAGGACGCGGTCGCGCACGAAGACCACCGTGCCGGTCAGCGACCAGACCGTGAAGCCGCGCTGGAAGCTCCAGGTGAAGGGGCATGCGCCGGCGGTGGCACCGACGCGCACGCGGCGCTCGATGAGCTTGCCTTCCCATACCTTGCGCTCGGCCCGGCTCAGCTCGGCGGCGGCGAGCACGCCGAGCATGCCGTCGGCGATCGAGCAGAGCGAGAGCCGCTCGTCGTCGGCGCTCCAGTCCCAGACGGCGAGCAGCTCGCCCGGGTATTTTAGTGCCTGTTCGAGGGTCATCGGCATGGGTCACCTCAGACGAGGGTGCCTTCGGTGGTGTCGAAGATCACGCCACTGGAGCGCGCGCGCTTCATTCGCCGCCCTCGATCACGTATTCCACCACGCCGCGCAGCTTGCCGGGCTTGCTGCCCGGCCTGA
>JAKLKA010000048.1 GCA_023150915.1 Polyangiaceae bacterium | reverse complement strand
CTACGGCAACAAGAGCACCATCGGTGACAACGAGCCGGCCTCGGCCGCGGCCGTGGTGTCCCTCGGCGCGCGGGCCGTGGCCCTTGCCGCGGGGGGCGGGCACACCTGCGCGCTGCTCGAGACCGGACAGCTGAGCTGCTGGGGCGCGTCGGCGGCCGCGCTGGGCTACGGCAAGAACGTGCTGATCGGCGACGACGAGACCCCGGCCAGCGCCGGCGCCGTGCCATTGGGCGGCGTAGCGTTCGCCGTCAGCGCCGGAGACGCGCACACCTGCGCGCTCTTGGCCGGCGGCATCGCCTGCTTCGGCGACGGCGCGTCGGGACGCTTGGGGTACGCAAGCACGACGACTCTCGGCGACGATGAGACGCCAGCGGCGAAGGGCCTGGTACAAGTGCTGGCGCCCTGAGCGCGACCATGACGGCGGCGGCGAGCGGTGGCATGCTCGGGCGCCATGAGGACCGCCGCTCTCGGACTTGCCCTGGGGATCCTCGGCGCCTGCGCGCGCCCGGCGCCGGAAGCGCCACCGCCGCCGCCCCCCGAGCCCCCGCAAATGGTGCAGCCGGAGCCGACCCCGCCGCCGGTGACGATCGTCGAGCCCAGCTCGCCGCCCGAGGTCGCGGCGCCGCTGCCGGGCCCCGCCCCGGCGATCGCTGCAGCCCCCGCCTGTGGCTTGTCGACCGGCCTGCCTGCCACCCGCAGCGCGGGCGGGTTGACCGTCCCCGCGGTGCCGGGCAAGCGGCGCTTCGAGTTCGCCGGGCGCCTGCGCAACCACACCGACGGCGCGCTCAGCGCGCGCTCGCAGCGGATCTGGGTGGGCCCGCCGGTGCCGGCGTTCGTGCCGCTCACCAGCGGCACCCAAGAGCTGATGCTGCTCGACCCGACGCCGAACGGCTACTTCGCCGTCTACCGTGACCCCTACGACGCCTCCAGCTGCAAGCTGAGCGGCTCGAAGAACTGCGACAACGAGGTCGCGGCCTTCGACTGCGCGGGCAAGACGCTGTTCCGCGTCTCGCTCAAGACGGTCTTCTCGCGCAAGGACCACCTCGAGCTACAAGACGCTCGCCTGTCGGGCGACGTGGTGTACTTCAACGAGGCCTGCCAGAGCTACTCGAGCGGGGCCGGCGGCAAGTGCTCGTCCCTGGTCGCGTTCGACCCCTACGCGCGCAAGGTGCTGTGGCGCAGCCCGCCGCTCAGCAGCAACAACCGCTTCAAGGTGTACGACAAGTACATCGTCACGGGCTACGGCTTCACCGCCGAGCCCGACTTCCTGTTCGTGATCCGCAAGAGCGACGGCAAGGTGATGCAGAAGGTCAGCGTGCCCTCGGCCCACGAGGACTTGATCGAGGGGCCAGGCTCGATCGTGGCGCAGATGGAACCGGGCAGGGGGCTCCTGTTCACGCTGGAGGGCTTCGACGGCGCGAGCCCCAAGCTGGTGCTGCAGGGCATGAGTCAGAAGGTGGCGGGGCCGTAGGGGGTCTTTGGACCGCCTCATCGCTGACGAGACGAAGCGCCTCTCGGGCGCGGGCAAGCCGCGCAAGCACCGCGCGACGAAGCCGGGCTCGCGACACGCGTGCCTGGGAGCCGGTGCGTGAGGCTCTCGGGACGCCTTGACACATATATGTGCGCATGGAACACATATATGCATGCGCACCACCCTGGATCTGGACGATCGCCTGCTGGCCGCGGCCAAGCGCCGCGCCGCAGAGCGGGGGACGACGCTGACGGCGGTGGTGGAAGAGGCCCTGGCGGCGAGCCTGACGCGACGCCCCGCCGCCCGCTCCGCGTACCAGCTGAAATGGAAGCCGCATCGCGGAACGCTCCGCCCTGGCGTCGACGTCACTGATCGGGACTCGCTGTTCGAGGTCATGGAAGGCCGGCGGTGATCGCGGTCGACACGAACGTCCTGATCTACGCGGACCGCGCCGAGATGCCGCTCCACCGGCAAGCCATCGCCGCGCTCCGCAGGCTGGCGGAAGGGACCGACGCCTGGGCGCTGCCGATCTTCTGCGCGGGGGAGTTCCTTCGCGTCGTTTCGCACCATCGAGTCTTCGACCCGCCGACCCCGACGGCCGAGGCGCTGGACTCCCTCGACTCGCTCTTGGCGAGCCCATCCGTCCGGGTGCTCGTGCCGGGCGATCAGTACATGGCGGTGCTGCGGCGGCTGCTCATCCAATCCGCGGCCGCCGGCAACCACGTCTTCGACGCGCAGATCGCGGCCGTGTGCTTGGAACACGGCGCCCGGACGCTGCTGACGGAGGACCGAGACTTCAGCCGGTTTCCCGGGCTGGCCGTCCAGTCGCTCACGGCGTTCGTCGGACGGTGAGCCCTACCGCGCGCCGAGCTGTGGGGGTCGGCGTTCTTCGCCGGGCAGCCGGGGAGCCGGCTACTTCGCAATGGCGACGAGGTAGATGTCGTTGCCCCCGATCGAGGTGAGATCACCGTCCTGGTAGGTCGCCTTGCCCTCGAAGCCTCCAGTGACGACCACGGCGCCGGCGCGGTCCATGGCGACGTCGGTCCCCCACTCCGATTCCGGGCCTCCGAGCCGCCGACTCCACAAGGGAGCCCCCTTCGGATCGAGCAGCGCGATGAACGTGTCGCGCCTGAGCTTCTCCCGATCCCCGGCGCTGGCGAGCGGCGCCTGGTTGTCGAAACCTGCCTCGCCCGGGAAGTCGCCGGTGACGGCGACGTGGCCCTGCGGATCGATCGCGACCCCATGGATCGCGTCCTTCTGTTTCCCCCCGAAGCGCTTGCTCCACACGTGGGCGCCGCTCGCGTCGAGCTTCGCGATGAAGCCCTCTTCGTCGCCGCTGGAGACGAGCTTCCCCCCGCCGAAATCGATGGGTTTGATGAACCTGCCCACCGCCACCATCGCCCCCGACGTGTCGAGCGCGATGCGAGAGACGCGATCCTCGAGCTCCCCTCCGAAGCTCTTGCTCCACTGGTGGCCGCCGCCAGCGTCGAGCTTGACGAATGCGACGTCGGAGCTTCCGGCGCTGGAGAGCGGCCCTCCGCCGAAATCCACGGTCTTCTTGATCTCGGCCGCCAGGTAGAGGGTCCCGTCGGTGTGGGCCCTCAACGCGCGGACCTCCACGCTCGCCTTTGCCCCTCCGAACGCCTTGACCCATTGGCCGCGCCCCCCGGCGTCGAGCTTGGCCAGAAACGAGCTCTGATCTCCCGCGCTGGTCACCTTCTCGGTGCCGACGACGGTCTCGCCCTTGAACGGGCCGGCGACGATGACGTCGCCCTGGGGCGTGATCGCGACGCCGGTGACGCGACCCTTTTGGACGGGCTTGCTCCAGAGGTGGTTGCCGTGCGGATCGAGCTTCACCACGAAGCCACCTTCGCCCAGGGGCCCCCCGCCGAAATCGACCGTGCCCCAGAAGCTCCCGGCCAGGTAGATGTTGCCTTGCGGGTCCAGCGCGAGATCGCTCACATGCTCCGCCGCGGCCCCCCCGAAGCGCCGGCTCCAGCGGTGCGCGCCGGTACTGTCGTACTGCGCGAGGACGAGGTCCGTGTCGCCGGCGGATGTCAGGGGCCCCCCTCCGAAGTCCGCGGTCCCGCGGAAGCAGGCCACGAGCAGGACGTTTCCTTCGGCGTCCACCGCGACGAGCTTGCCGACTTCGGGGTTGATGTAGCCGTCGCCCGAGTTGCCGTCGGGCGCGTTGCTCCCGAGGCGCTTCACCCACGTGCCGAGCCTGGGGCTCGGCTTCGACGCGGGCGCCGCGGCCGAGCCACTCGCCGGGGGAGCTTCCGCGGAGGGCGCAGGGGCGCCGCTCCCCGTCGGTTTTTTGCCGCATCCCGCGGTGAAGCCCAGGAGCAGCAGCGTGCAGAGGGAGAACAACCGGTGAGCCGCCATCGGGAGCCCTTTTATGGCCGCCTGGCCCGCCGGATCAAGGTGGCGCGACATGGTGGCAATCCCCAGCGGCAACCCCGAGCAAGAGTGCAACGCGCAGTGCCTGGTGCGAAAGCGCATCGCCGTGCACTGCACGCGCGCCGCATCGGCGTCGAGCAGATCCTCGGCCCAATCGATCGCGCGCTGGGGGACGAGCCGGCGCGCCGCCGAGCCGAGGAGTATGGTGCGAGCGTACGCGCGCACGATGGCCCCGCGAACGCCGCACGGGGACCGGGTGTCAGCAACTGCTGACTTCCTCGGGATCTGCCCACCTGGTACGTCCGATGTTCTTCCCCCGGAGCTGCGCACCATGCATCGCTACTCGTTCAGTCCCTTGCTCGTCGTTGCCTGTTCGTTGCTGCTGGTTCAGTGCGGCGGTGGGGGCGATTCAGGGGGAAACCAAGTCAGCGGCGGAGCGCTCGAGGGCGTGGTTTCGACCAAAGAGGGCGCGCCGCTGGCCGACGTCTTCGTCTCTGCTTATGGCGCGAGCGCCAAGTCCGATGGGAGCGGCCGGTTCCGCATCGAAAACGTCGCGCTCCCGGCCGATCGCGTCGTGGCAACGCTGCAAAAGGACGGTTACTTCAGCCTCACCGTCGGGACTCGGGCTGCACCTGCCGGGGAGACCACCAACGTGCGGGCGGTGCTGCTTCCTCGGGAGTTGGTCGGAGAAATCGACGGCACGCATGCTGTGTAGTGTCGAGCCAGACTCGACGCGGGAGCTCGATCTTGGCGCCTGTCCCGCTGCCAAGAAGGGCGATGGCACGTGCTCACCGCCCATCGATCACGGCGTGGTGTTGAAGGATGCGAGCGGGCGCTCGTGGCAGTCGCCACCGCCGGACGGCAGCCCCCGTCAGTGGTTCACTTTCGAGGAGGCCAAGGACTACTGCAAGGGGCTCGACCTCGAGGGCCCCGGTTGGACGCTGCCGACCCTCGCCGATCTTCGCTCGCTCATCGAGGGTTGCCCGGCGACCGAAGCGAGCGCTCCGCTTTGCGAGGTCGCGAAAGCCGAAGTGAGCGCCTGCACCTGCAGTTATCAGCCCGCGGGCCCCGCGTTGAACGGTTGCTACTGGCAGTCTGCGTTCAACGGCCACGACTGCGATCAAGATCTCTGGTCATCCACGACCGCCGACGCCTCGCGCGGGTGGACCGTGGAGTTTCGTCGCGCAATGCTCGGCGTCCAGGCGCTGTCCACCCAGAACGGCGTGATGTGCGTGCGCTGAGAGTGCGCCGCGCCGCACCACGCGCGTCTCAGGGGGCTTCCCGGCGTAGGAGGCGCGGGAGTGCGCCCAGCCGCCCCGAGCTTGCGCGCGCCTTTTCCCTGTGTGTAGCCTCGATCCATGGGGATTCTCGAAACGCGCTGGGAAGCAGACTACGAGGGCCACAAGGTCACCGTCTTTCGCAACGAAGTGACGAAGGGCTTCAACCTCGAGTGGGACGGCAGCGAGATTGCGCGGCGCAGCTGGTCGTGGATCGGTCTCGGCAAGCTCGAAGGCACGGCCGAACACAACGGTGAACCCGTGGAGGTTCAGGTTGCGATCGAGTGGGGCGGGCTCAGGCAGCTCGACGGCACGTGCACCCTGAGCGTGGGCGGCAAGGAGATCGTCGCCACACGCATCCGCTGAGCTCCGAGTCCGGGGCCAGCCTCTATCCTTGGGCATGAGCCAGCGGATGCCCGAGTGACCGAAGGGTGCTAGCTTCCCGCGCCCCCGTGCGCTCTTTCGCCCTCGTCACCTTCGGCTGCCAGATGAACGAGCACGACTCGACTCGCATGGCCGAGGTGTTGCGTCAGGCGGGCTACGAAGAGGCGCCGGGCGTCGACCAGGCAGACGTGATCTTGGTCAACACCTGCAGCGTGCGCGACAAGGCCGAGCACAAGCTGCGGAGCGAGGTCGGCCGGCTGGTGGCTCACAAGCGCGCGCGCCCGGGCGTGGTGCTCGGCGTGGCCGGCTGCGTGGCGCAGCAAGAGGGCGAGCGCCTGCTCCGGCGCGTGCCCGAGCTGGATCTGGTGTTCGGGCCCGACAACATCGCCGAGCTGCCGGCCCTCCTCGCCGAGCTCGAGTCCGGTGCGCCGCCCCAGGTGCGCACGGTGCACGATCTGGATCGGCCGCGCTTCCTCCGGGCCGAGCCCGGGCTGGGGCGCGCGGGCGTGACGGCCCACGTCACCGTGATGAAGGGCTGCAACGAGCGCTGCTCGTTCTGCATCGTGCCGCACACGCGGGGCCCCGAGCGCTACCGCGAGAGTCACGAGATCGTCGACGAGATCGCGCGGCTGGTCGGCGCCGGCGTGGGCGAGGTGATGTTGCTCGGTCAGACCGTGAACAGCTACCGCGACCCGGCCGGCGCCCTCGATCCGGCGCCCGGAGCCGGCGAGGCCCCCTGGACGCACACGCACCCCACCTCGGCGCGGCAGGACGAGAGCGAGCTGTCGTCGCTGCTCTACCGCATCGCCCGCGAGGTGCCCGGGCTGCGGCGGCTGCGCTACGCCAGCCCGCACCCGCGGCACCTGACCATGAGCCTGATCCGCGCCCACCAGGAGCTGCCGTTCATGGTGCGCCACGTTCACCTGCCGGTGCAGAGCGGCAGCGATCGCGTGCTGCGGCGGATGATCCGCCGCTACTCGGCGGCCGAATACCGGGAGCGAGTCGCGGCCCTCCGCGCTGCGGTCCCCGGGGTCACGCTGTCGACCGACGTGATCGTGGGTTTCCCGGGGGAGAGCCGGCAGGACTTCGAGGCGACCCTCGAGCTGGTGCGCGAGCTCGGCTTCGTGGGGCTGTTCGGCTTCAAGTATTCCGAGCGGCCGTTCACGCCGGCGCAGAAGCTCACGGACGACGTGCCCGAGGGCGAGAAGAGCGCGCGCCTCGAGGAGCTGTTCGCGCTCTCGGATTCGATCCGGCGCGCGCACCTCGAGGGGCTGGTGGGCTCGGTCCAGGCCGTGCTGGTCGAAGGCCCGGGCAGGGTCGGCTACTCGGGCCGGACCGAGGCAAACGAGATCGTCCACTTCGGTGCCGCCGACGATCCGACCGGCGAGCTCTTGCCCGTGCGCGTGGTGCGGGCCTTCAAGAACTCGCTCGAAGCCGAGCTCACCGATCCGCGTCGCGCGGCGCCCCTCGGCCCCGCGGCAAAACCCTCCGAGAAACGCCTCTTGCCCGTGGTGATCTGATGGCCCTGGTTCGCACCTACAAGACCTTGGCTCCGCGCATCGCGGAGAGCTGTTTTCTCGCCGAGACCTGCGTGGTGATCGGCGACGTGGAGCTCGGTGACGAGGTCAACGTCTGGTACGGCGCGGTGCTGCGGGGCGACTGCGGGCACATCCGCATCGGGGCCCGGACCAACGTGCAGGATCTGACCATGATCCACATGACCACCGGCATCAGCCACACCGAGATCGGGCAAGACGTGACCGTCGGGCACAACGTGGTGATCCACGGCGCCCGGATCGGCGATCGGGTGCTGGTGGGCATGGGCAGCGTGATCCTGGACAACGTGGAGATCGGCGACGACTGCCTGATCGCGGCCGGCAGCGTGGTGCCGCCCCGGATGAAGATCCCGGCTCGAAGCCTGGTGCGCGGCTCGCCCGCCAAGGTGATCCGCGAGGTGACCGCCGACGAAGCCAAGCTGGGCGTGAACGGCGCGGTCAGCTATCTGGAGCTGGCCCGGGAGCACCGGCGGATGCAGGGCTGACCCTCAGCCACCACCCACGAAGTGCACGATCTCGACCACGTCCCCGGCGGCCAAGAGGACGTTCGCGTGCTCGGCGCGCGGCACCACCTCGCGGTTCTTCTCCACCGCCACCGGGCCTTCGATCAGACCCAGGTGCTCGACCAGGCCCCGCACGCTCAGCCCGTCCGGGACCTCGCAGCTCTCGCCGTTGACCGTCAGCTTCATTCGCCCGGGCTTATACCCCGGGAAGACGACCCCCGCATCCGAGCGTAATCCTTGGCAACGAGTCCTCGGGCTGCCGGCACTTTGCCGGCAGGCGCCGGGGCCCGTTACCCTTTCACCGTGCGGCGCGATCTCGTCCTGGCCTCGTTCCTCGCCCTGAGCGCTGCTGCGCTCACCGGCGGGGTCACCTGGAAGTACTTCGACTGGCAGTCGTCCGGGCGAGCCATGCCGGGCGCGACCGTGGGGGGAGAGCTCCAGCCCGAGGGCGTTGCGCTGGGCGACTGGCTCGAGGCGCGGCGCGTGCGCTTGCTCGATCGCGAGGCCTACTTCGCGCTCCCCGACCAAGACGGAACACTCCCGGTGTCGTTCGGCGAGCTGGGGATCGAGCTGGACGTGGCCGCGACCATGAAGGCCGTGCGGGAGCACGCCGAGACCGGCACCCCCAGCGAGCGGGCGTACCGCGCGCTGAAGTCGCGGCGGGGCGAGATCGACCTGCCGCTGGCCTTCAGCCTGGACCCGAACCGCGCGCGCATGGTGTTCGAGCGCGTGGCGCGCCAGGTGGCCAAGGCACCGGTCGACGCCCGCCTCGATCTGGTCCAGCACCAGCGCATCGACGACGCCCCGGGCCGCGAGCTCGATCCCGAGGGCACGCTCCAGATGCTGGCCGAAGGCGAGCGCGGCGATCTGGCGGTCTTCGCCCTGGCGATGAGGCCCGTCCCTGCCAGGGTCACCAGCGCGTCGCTGGCAAACGTCGACGTCTCCAAGGTGCTGTCGTCGTTCGAGACCGGCTTCGGCGGCACGGGTCGCGGGCGGGCGGTGAACATCGGCAAGGCCGCCGAGTACCTGAACGGCTTCGTGATCGCGCCGGGCCAGACCGTCAGCTTCAACCAGATCGTCGGCCCCCGAACCCTCGAGCGCGGCTTCGTGATGGCGCCGGTGATCCGCGACGACGAGCTCGAGCCCGGGCTGGGCGGCGGAACCTGCCAGGTGGCCTCCACGGTGCACGCGGCGGCGGTGTTCGGCGCGCTGGACGTGGTGGCCCGCCGCAGCCACAGCCGACCGAGTGGGTACGCGCCCCTGGGCCTGGACGCGACCGTGGTCTGGGGCGAGGTCGACCTCAAGTTCAAGAACGCGTACGACACGCCGATCATCATCCACGCCTTCTTGCCGACGCCGAGCCGCCTGCGCGTCGAGCTCTTGGGCCGCGAGCCCGAAGGCAAGGTCGAGCACACCTACGCAGTGGTGCGCACCCACGATTTCTACCGCCGCGTCTGGACCAAGCCGTTCGTCAAAGAGGGCAAGACGCTCAAGCGACAGCGGGGCATCAAGGGCTACGACGTGGTGAGCAGCGTGAGGCTCACGCTGCCGAACGGCGAAGTGCGCCCGATCCGCAGCTATCACAGCGAATACCGCCCGGTGCCCGAGGTGTTCTGGGTCGGGCCCGGCGCCAACCTGGCCGAGCTGCCCGAATTGCCCGAGGGCGCCAAGCACGTCGAGATCGACGGCAAGGGCAAGGGCGGAGAGCCGATCAGCGAGGGCCCGTCGGAGGGGGACCCGGCGGGCTGACCCGGCGGGTTTGACGGAGCCGACAAACTCGCTAAGAACGCCCGTCTCGTGACCTTCCGGGGCCTGACAGCGCTCAGCATTGCGGCCGTGGCCGCGGCGGCTTGCTCGCCGAAGGCGAAGAGCGAGAGCTCGCCCGCGGGTTCGGCCAGCGCCACGCCGAATCCGGTCTCGACGCTGGTGGTGGAGCACGGCGAGCTCGACACCAAGGCGCCCGACCAGGCGCCCAAGCTGGGCGCCACGGTGATCGCCGCCACGGTCTACAAGCTGCCCGACGTCGAGTCGCGCAGGCTCGGCTACGTCCGCCTGGGTGGTGTCGTGCAGCGCGACGCCGAGCCGGTGAGCGGCAAGGGCTGCAAGGGCAAGTGGTATCGCATCTACCCGATGGGCCACGTGTGCACCGACGAAGCGACCATCGAGATGGACGCTCCGATCTTGCGCGCCGCCGCGGTGCGCCCGGATCTGGAGAGGCCGCTGCCTTACCGTTACGGATTCGTGCGCGCGACGGCGCCGCAATACCTGCGAGTTCCGAGCAAGGCCGACCAAGAGAAGAGCGAGATGGCGCTGGCCGAGCACCTGGACTGGTACGAGTCGCACAAGTCCGAGGTGCAGTCGGTGGTCCTCGGCGCCAACGACGTGCCGCTCGACAGCCGCGGGATTGCGGCGCCCGGCGCGAAGCCGGCGGCCGGGTTCCGCCCCAGCACCGAGCAGTCGATGGGCGAGCTGTTCGGCGGCAAGAGCGCCGGAGATCCGATCCCTTTCTGGCTGGAAGGGGGCAAGCGTCTGGTCCCCAACGTCTCGGGCTTCAACGTGCCGGACTACGCGGTGTTTGCCGATCGGGTGCGGCGCAAGACGGGGCTGTCGTTCGTCGGCTCGTTCGACACCGACGACGCCGGCTTCAAGCGCCGCTTCGGCATCACGGTGGACCTTCGCCTGATCCCCGCCACCAAGGTCAAGCCCGACACCGGATCGGCGTTCCACGGCGTCGAGCTGGGCAAGGGTGTCGAAGCGCCCTTCGCCTGGGTGATCAAGAGCGACACGACCACCTGGAAGCTGATCAAGGGCAAAGACGAGGCAAAGCCCGCGGAAGAGGTACCCAAGCGCGCCATCGTGCCGCTCAGCGGCAACGCCCGGGTCAAGGCCGGCAAGCGCTTCTACCAGACCACCAAGGACAAGACGCGCTGGCTGCGCGCCGAAGACATCGCGGTGGTCGCGCCTCCTGCCGAGTGGCCAGAGTGGGCCGAGAAGGGCGAGAAGTGGATCGACGTCTCGCTGATGCAGCAGACGCTGGTGCTGTACGAGGGCAAGCGTGCTTGGTACGCGACCCTGGTCTCCACCGGGCGCGATCGCATCGGCGACCCCAAGACCACGCTCTCCACTCTACAGGGGCAGTTCCGCCTGCAGAGCAAGCACATCGCGGCGGCGATGGACTCGCAAGAGAACTCGACCGTGGCCGGCGGTAGCCGCGGCCGCTCGGCGGCCATCAGCCCCGACAAGGCGGCGACCATCGCGCGCCTGAAGAAGGCGGAGGAAGGAGGCGAGAGGCTCGGCGAGGACGATAAGCGCCGCCTGCTGAACATCAAGAAGGGCCGTGATCCGGAGTACGGCATCACCGTGCGGCGCGGGTCGCAGAACTTCGAGCTGCGCGACGTGCCCTGGATCCAGTACTTCGCCGCGGGCTACGCCTTGCACGGCGCCTATTGGCACGACGTGTTTGGCCTGCCGCGCAGCCACGGCTGCGTGAACCTGTCGCCGATCGACGCGCGCTTGGTCTTTCGTTGGACCGATCCGCCGGTGCCCGAGGGCTGGCACGGCATCAATATCGGGGCCGACATGGGGCAGGGAACGGCGGTGTACGTTCACGAGTGACGCGCCGCTCGCCCACGCCTCGAACCTGCGCTATCAGACCGGCCGATGGGCGCACTGCGTTTCCGGCTGTTCGGCTTCCCGGTCGAGATCCAGATCGGCTTCTGGATCCTGGCGCTGATCATCGGCCTGCGCCCTGGCCGGCCCTGGACCGACGCCGCGATGTGGCTCGGCATCATCTTCGTGTCGATCCTGGTGCACGAGCTGGGTCACGCCTTTGCAGCCCGCGCCTACGGCCAGTCGCCGAGCATCGTGCTGCACATGCTGGGCGGCGTGACCTCGTGGTCGGCCACCACCGACCTGGGCAAGAAGCGCCGCATCTTGGTGACCCTGGCAGGGCCGGGCGCGGGGTTCGCCCTCGGCCTGGTCGCGTACGGTGCGCTGATCGGGCTGTCGCGCACCCTGGGCGCCCCGAAGGGTACGCCCTGGGTCGAGGGGCTCGCGCTCTTGGCGTTCGCCAACGCGTTCTGGAGCGTGATCAACCTGCTTCCGGTGCTGCCCTTCGATGGCGGGCAGGTCCTCGCGACGGCGCTCGGGCCCGAACGGCGCAAGCTGTCCGCCACCGTGTCCCTGATCTTCGGCGTGATCACGGCGATTGCGCTGTTCCGGCTGGGCTCGCTCTTGGGCGCGCTCTTGTTCGCCATGGGCGGGGTCTCGAACTTCTTGTCGGCCATGCAGGCCGCGCCCGAGCGCCCGCAGCTCCCCGCCGAGGCCGCCAAGGATCTGCTGGCCGAGGCCCAGCGCGCGCTCGACGCCGGCCACGGGCCGCGCGCGGCGACCCTGGCCAGCGCCGCGCTGGACGCCAGCCGCGACCCCGCCGAGCGCAAGCTGGCGGTCGAGACCCTGGTCTGGGCGGCGCTGCTCGGCGGCGACACGGCCGCGGCGCGCAACCTGATTCGCACCACGCGCGGCGCGCTCGACCCTTACGTGGAGGCAGCCGTGGCCGAAGCCGACGGCGACGTACCGTACGCCATGCGGCTGCTCGTGGCCCTGCGCGACCAGGGCGATCGTCGGGTCGAAGTGGCCGCGACATTGGTGCGTTTGCAGCTGAAATCCGGCAATGTTCGCGCGGCGGCCGAGCTGGCCCTCGAGATCGCCGAGCACGTGCCCGACGACGATCTGGAGCGCATCGCACGGGAAACCGACGCGGGCGGCGAAGCCGAGCTCGCCGAGCGGTTGCGGCACGCGCTGGCCGAGCGCCGCGCGGCATGAGGTCTGCACGGCCCGGGGCGTGACAGTCCGCCCGATCATCGCCCTGTGCTGGGTGCTCAGCGCCTGCACCCGGCGCGAGCCCTCGCCGACGGCGACGCCGGGGACCACGGCGCCGCCGGCTGCCGACCCGCGAGTCGACACGCCGGCGTCCCCGCCGCGGGCGTTCGGCGAGCGCGTGGCAGAGCGCGACGCGCTGGTGCGCGATCTGGCCCGCCAGGGCGTGAAGCACGAGCGCGTGCTGGCCGCCCTGCGGCGCGTGCCCCGCCACGCGTTCATCCCCGACTCGGTGAAGGGCATGGCCTACGCGGACCAGCCTCTGCCCATCGGGAGCGGGCAGACCATCAGCCAGCCCTTCATCGTGGCCTTCATGACCGAAGCCGTGGCGCCCCGTCCGACGGACAAGTGCCTCGAGATCGGCACCGGAAGCGGCTACCAGGCAGCGGTGCTCGCCGAGCTCTGCGAGCGCACCTGGTCCATCGAGTACATCCCCGAGCTGGCCGAGCAGGCCCAGAAGAACCTGGCCGGACTCGGCTATCGGATCGAGCTCCGCACCGGGGACGGCTACGTGGGCTGGCCGGAAGCCGAGCCGTTCGACGTCATCGTGGTGACGGCGGCTCCCCAGAAGGTGCCGCAGCCTTTGCTGGACCAGCTCGCAGTCGGTGGGCGGCTGGTGATCCCGGTCGGGGCGCGCTCCGAGGTGCAGGTGCTCGAGCGGTGGACGCGAACGAGCCTCGGACGCGGCGCGAATGCCTTCATCGTCGACCGGCTTTTGGACGTCCGCTTCGTGCCGTTCCTGGGAGACGGTGGACGCTGATCGCTCGGCACGGCGGATGCAGTTACCCTTGGCATGTCAGGGAACTTGGTTCGGCGCTTCGAGGACTGCGACGATGTAGGTGGAGGTCGTATGACTCGGCGCTTGTTGACGGGCTTCCTTTTGGTTGCGGCAGGGTTCCTCACGAAGGGCGCGGGTTCGAGCGCCGAGCACCCGGTCTGGACGCCGGTTTCGGAGGGCTTCGGCCTGGCCGCTGTGGCTCCCGTCGGCACCGCCGACCCGTATCAGGGGGCGGTCGAGGACCGTAACGTCGAGCGTCACAGCGTCACGCGCGACGCAGTCACTGTGAACCAGATCCCCAGCCACGACACCAACGTCGCGCCGGTGCCGGGAGCGCCTCCGGGGGCTGTGCCCACCACGGGCGGGGCGTGCCCCCCCGAGATGGTCGCCGTCCACGGCGAGTACTGCACCGACGTTCGACACACCTGCGTGAAGTGGCTGGACGACCCGGCGCTGCCCTATGCCCGCTGCGGCGAATACGAACCCAAGGCCAATTGCGTGGGCGAACGCATCCCGCTCAGCTTCTGCATCGACCGCCACGAGTACACCAAGCCCGGCGAGAAGCTGCCGATGAACCACGCCAGCTTCGTGGTGGCCCAAGATACCTGCAAAAACCTCGGAAAACGGGTGTGCACCGAGGACGAATGGAACTTCGCCTGCGAGGGCGAAGAGATGTGGCCCTATCCCTACGGCTGGAAGCGCGAAGCGAAGTGCAACCAGGACCGGCCGAAAGAGGAGCTGTACGACCCGAACAACCGCCAGTACCAGGTGCTGGCCGACCACCGCATGGCCAACGGGGCGAACCCCGAGTGCCAGAGCCCGTTCGGCGTCTACGACATGGTCGGCAACCTGGACGAGCCCGTGCTGCGCGAAAGCCAGCGCCACAACTACCCCTACCGGAACGGCCTCAAGGGTGGGTGGTGGATGCCGGCGCGCAACCGCTGTCGGCCGGCCACCACCAAGCACGACGACCACTATCACGATATCCAGGTCGGCGTTCGCTGCTGCGCCGACGCCCCGGGGGCGTCCGCCGGGGCCCGCGGCTGAGCCGCCGGCCGACCGAACGATCTACTCGAGATAACGCAGGCAAAGCTGCCGAAATCATACGCATCCCTGCAAGAGGCCATGGGAATTCCCGGGTGCCCCCGGAAAAAACAGCGCTTGACGCCCCAGCGTTTCGTTGGGATTCATGGCCGGCGTGCGACGCTTCCCCAACGCCGCGGTGATGAGCGCAGCCCTGCTGCTCCTCGTCGCCTGTAACCGACGTGACGCGGCTGCCCCGCAACCCGTCGACGAGGACGGCCCCACCCCCCGGCTGGCTCAGTCGCCGACCTTGGCCGCGCTGGTTCCAGCCGCGGTGAACTTGGCGCAGCTGGCCAAGCCCGAAGAGCCGAAGGCCTGCGGCGAGGGCATGGTGCTGGTCGAGGGCGAATATTGCCCCGAGGTCGAGCAGCGCTGCCTGAAGTACATGGATCCCCCGGGGCGCTACGAGTTCTTCCGCTGCGCGGAGTACGCCCAGCCGGCCAAGTGCCTCAAGCCCCGGAAGAAGATGCGGTTCTGTATGGACCGCTCGGAATACGTCCGCCCCGGCGAGACCCTTCCCGCCAGCGACCAGAGCTGGACGCACGGTGATCAGACCTGCCGCAGCCTGGGCAAGCGCATGTGCATGGAGAGCGAGTACAACTTCGCCTGCGAGGGCGAAGAGATGCGCCCGTACCCCTATGGCTTCAAGCGGGACGCCTCAGCCTGCAACGCAGACCACTTCGACGTGGTGACGCCCGAGGGCAAGCTGCGCGACATGCGGGTGACGGCCGACGAGTACCCCCGCTGTGTGAGCCCGTTCGGCATCAAGCACCTGGCCGGCAACCTGGAAGAGTTCGTCACCATCGACGGCTCGGTCCCGTCTCGCCCCGCCATGAAGGGCGCCTACTGGCAGCCCAGCCGGAACTTCTGCCGGGCCGCGCAGACCGCGCATGACCGGTACTACCACGGCGCCGAGACCGGGTTCCGGTGCTGTTCGGATGCGAAATAGGATTGGTCCTCGGATGATTCTCGCTCCGCGCGCGGCCCACGCGTCTCGCGTCGGTGGCAGGTCGAGGAACGGCCGGCGCCCGGGCTCGCCGGGTTCTCATGCTGGGGTCTCAGGGGCGGATCGTGATCTGACCCTAACAAGACCCCCGAGGTGATTCCGGGGCTCGGCCTCCGGCCGAGCGGCCTCGCTGCAAAGTCCGAGCGGAGCCGATTGCCAGCCGAGCTGTAGCCTCCGAGCTACTTCGCGATTTCCAGCCCGCCGACCTTGACCTTCTTCGGATCCACCGGATGATTCTCGCTCCGCGCGCGGCCCACACGCCTCGCGTCGGTGGCAGGTCGAGGAACGGCCGGCGCCCGGCTTCGCCGGGTTCTCGTGCAGGGTCTCAGGGGCGGATCGTGATCTGACCCTAACAAGACCCCCGAGGTGATTCCGGGGCTCGGCCTCCGGCCGAGCGGCATCGCTGCAAAGTCCAAGCGGAGCCGATTGCCAGCCGGGCCGTAGCCTCCGAGCTACTTCGCGATTTCCAGCCCGCCGACCTTGACCTTCTTCGGATCCACCACGATCCCGGTGCCGCCCACTTTGGTGGTCTTGCCGTCGGTGGTGACTCCGGTGCCCGTTCCGGTCTTGACCCCGGTCTTGTCGACCTTGGTCCCGCCAGCGGTGCTCACGCCGTCCTTGGTCGTGGTGGTGCCGCCCGTCTTCACGCCGTCCTTGCCCAGCTCGACGTCGCCCGCCTTGGCGGCGGTGGGTGCCGGAGCGCTCTCCGCCGGGGCTGCGGCCTTCTCCTGAGGCGCGGCGGGCGCGCCGGCCTTGTCCTCGGCCGCCTTCGGGGCCTCGGTGGTCTGAGTGGTCGTCTTGTCGAGCGGCTTGTCCTCGTTCTTGGAGCAGCCAGCCGCAGCGAAGGCGATGAGCGCGACGAAAACCATCCCTCGAGTCGTCATGACCCCGACGCTAGCACCGCACCAGCAAAGTTCCCACCGAGCCCGGGCTGGCGGCGGCCCGAGCCAAATCCCCGTTCAACAAGTGCACCCGCGGCACTCCGGCCTCGAGCGCCACGAACGACTCTTCCAGCTTGGGGATCATGCCGCCGGCCACGACGCCGTCGTGGATCAAGCCTCGAGCCTCGTCGATGGTGAGCCGCGGCAGGCGCGAGCCCGGGTCGTCACGATCCCGGAGCACGCCCGGCACGTCCATCAGCGCCATCAGGTCGGAGGCGGACAGCGCGGCGGCGACGCGCGTCGCCACGATGTCGGCGTTGATGTTGAACACGTGACCCGCGGCGTCTGCGCCGATGCAGGCGAGGACCGGCAGGTAGCCGCCGCCAGCGAGCAGCTCGAGCAGCCCGACGTCGAACCCCTCGACGTCGCCGACGTGACCGAGATCGACCGGCTCGGGGCCAGCGCCGCTGTAGACGCGGGGCGGGCGCTGCTTGGCTCGGATCACCGCGCTGGACGCGCCGTGCAGCCCCACGGGCCTCTGGCCGGCGCCGGTGAGCGCGGCGCAGAGATCCACGTTGGCTTGGCCCGCGACGGCCATCTTGATGGCATCCAGAGTGGCGGCGTCAGTAACGCGCCGGCCACCGACGATGTTCGGCGTTTGGCCCAGGGTCTTCTGCAGCGCGCTGGTCTGCGGTCCGCCGCCATGCACCACCAGGACGCGCTCTTGGCGCGCGAGCGCGGCGATCTCGGCGGCAACAGCGGTCAGAGCGCCCCCGCGGATCACCTCGCCGCCCAGCTTGACGACGATCACGGGTAGCCGCCCGGATCTTCCAGGGACAGCTGCTCGCCCAGGCCCAGGATCAGGTTCATGTTCTGGATGGCCTGACCGGCGCCACCCTTGATCAGGTTGTCGGTCGCGCTAAAGCAGGTGACCAGGCGCAGGCCGTCTTCGATGGGGCCGGGCACCAAGGCGACCTCGACGTAGTTCGAGCCCGCGACCGCGACCACCTCGGGCAAGCGCCCGCGGGGCACGCGCACGAACGGTTCCCGGGCGAAGGAGCGCGCCGCCAGCTGCTCCAGCTCCGCTTTGGGCACGGATGCGTCCACGCGCGCGAAGCTGGTGGCGAAGATGCCGCGCGAGAGCGGGGCCGAGACCGGGACGAAGCGCAGCAGCACGCCCGGCGCGCCGGCCGCGGACAGCGTCTCTTCGATCTCGGGCACGTGCTGGTGCGACAGCGGCTTGTAGGTCTTGAGGTTGCCGGCGCGGACCGGGTGATGGGTGCCGGCGCTGGGCACCACGCCGCTGCCGCTCGAGCCGGTGATGCCGACCGTCTCGACGGGGCCACGCAGCAGACCGGCCTTGGCCAGTGGCAGCAGCCCGAGCGCGATGGTGGTGGCGAAGCAGCCCGGGGACGCCACGTACTTCGCTTTGCCCAGGGCCTCACGGTTGAGCTCCGGCAGGCCGTAGACGAACCGCTCGAGCAGCTCGGGGCAGGGGTGCTTCTTGCCGTAGTGCTGCTCGTAGGCTGCGGCGCTCTTCAAGCGGAAGTCGCCGCTCATGTCGACGATGCGCGTGCCCGTGGCCATCAGCTTCGGCACCACCTCAGCGCTGACCTTGTGGGGCAGGCCGAGCAGCACCACGTCCATGCCCTCGGCAGCCGCTTCGGGCGGCATGCTCTCGAAGCGGAGCTCGGACCGCCCCTCGAGGTTCGGGTGCGCCGCGCTGAGCGGCTCACCGATGAAGTCCAGGGACGAGATCCGGCAGAGCTCTACCTCGGGGTGGAGCAAGAGGCGGCGGATCATCTCGCCGCCGCCGTAGCCCGAGCCGCCAATGACTGCTGCTTTGAAGCGTTTCACGCGCCGGAAGTTAGCGTGGGGCTAGCCGGTTGGCGACAGCGGCATTCTGCCCTAGTCTCCGCCCGCCATGCGCGCCCTTGCTCTGTCCGCCGCCGTTCTTGCCCTCGCGTTCACCGCCCCGGCCTGGGCCGAAGGCCCGGCCCCCAAGGCCGCCGCGCCGGCTGCGCCTGCGGACAAGCCGGTCGAAGAGGCCGCCCCGCCCAAGGACTCGCCCTTGCCGGTGGCCATGTTCATGGCGGGTGCCGGCGTGGGCGCCGCCGCGGTGGGCGGCTATCTGGCGTTCGGGACCGACGACCTGGGTTCGAAGCGGCTCGGCGTGCCACTGATGATCGGCGGCGGGCTCAGCGCCGCGGCGGGCGTGGCGCTGATCGTGCTCTCGAGCAAAGAGCCCGCGAAGGCGGGCCGTGCGCCGCGCCGGATCCACACGCTGAGCGTCGGACCCGCGAGCGCGGCGTACAGCTACCGGTTCTGATCACTTCTTGGTGTAGACGCTAAGCGCCTGATCGGACGCGCTGAAGATCTGGAGCTCGGTGGCGGTCGCAGTGTACGTGTGTTCCTGCTTGGCCGCGGTGGGGCAGTCGACGGCCAGCGACAGCTTGTTGCTGGCGAAGGTGGCAGTCGCGCTCATGTGCTGGTCGGGCTTGCTGTCCGTGCGGGTCACCAGCTGGATCTTGCCGCCGCTGACCGTGATCTTCTGGCGCGTGGTGCACCCGCAGCTGCCCTGCCAGTCCTTGCGCGACGTCAGGACGTAGGTGCCGTCGGTGACGCTGCCGCCGGTCATGGTGGGGGGCGTGCCGGTCTGCGCGACCTCCGGGATGTCGGCGCCGTCGTTGACCAGCGCGTTGCAGGCGCTCGAGCCACCCGTGCCGCCGGTGCCGCCGGTGGACGACCCGCCGGTGCCGCCGGTGGACGACCCGCCCGTGCCGCCGGTGGACGACCCGCCGGTGCCGCCGGTGGACGACCCGCCGCTGCCGGCCGTGCCGCCGGTGGACGACCCGCCGCTGCCGGCCGTGCCGCCGCCACTGCCCGCGGTGCCGCCGGTGGACGACCCGCCGCTGCCGCCGCTGGACGACCCGCCGCTGGACGACCCGCCGCTGGACGACCCGCCGCTGCCGCCGCCGTCGTCGTCCCCACCGCACGCCGTCAGCGACACCAAGCCCAATGCAACCAACAAGAAGAAGGGTTTCATCGTCTCAGCTTAGCCCAGGTCGAGCCAGCCGCGGGATGACACACGTCAGTCTTTCTCTTCGCCGCTCAGCTTGATCGGGATCCAGAGGGTCCGCATCTTCACCAGGTCGCCCTTACGCGTGTACCCGGCCAGACCGTAGAGGATGTTCCACCAGTGGCCGTCGGGCGTCTCGCCATAGCTGAACGCGGGGAAGATGTGGATCTCCCAGTCGAGGCCGTTCGAGAGCTTCTTCTCGTGGTAGTAAACGTTACCGACCAGCTGGCTCACGCTGTCGCGATCGCTGAAGCGCCAGTAGACCGGGAAGCCGACCGTGGCGCGGGACTCGCGCCCGACGAAGTCCCAGAAGAACGGCGCGACCACGGTGTGCGAGCTGTGGCCGCTGCGACCCAGGTAGAGGATCGGGTGGATGTTGGTCTCCCAGCCGCGCAGATCGGTGGTGTGCTGGAAGAAGGGCGTGATCCACGTGGTCTCGCTCACGCCGTAACGCTCGAAGTGCCCCCAGAACGGGAAGAAGACCTGGTTGGATTCGCGCGGGCTGGTGCGCGAGTACAGGAACGGGAAGAACAGCTTCTGGTCGAGGCCGATGTCCGGATCTTCGTAGTGCCAATAGAGCGGCGTGATCATGTCGAGCTTGGTGCGGCCGCGGTGCCGCGCATAGCCCCAGGTCACGAAGGTGCTCTCGCCCTCTTCACCCTTGGCGAGCAAGTAGAACGGGTTGACGAACAACGACGAGTTGCCCTTGTACCCGTAGTGGAAGAACGGCAGCACGGTGGTGTGCCGCTCGTTCGGGCCCCAGATGCTCCAGTACAGGGGCATCAAGTGGAAGATCTCGCGCTCTTGCGTGCGCTCGCGATAGTACGGGCCCCACAGGTTGACGTAGGTCTCGGTGCGGTCGTTGTACTTGTAATAGTGGAGCAGCGGGGGGATGAGCTCGTACTTGCTCTGCTCGTTCTGGCCGTAGAAATAGATGGGCGCGACGCCGAAATCGAGATCGTGGGCGGTGCGCGGGTCGCAGCTCTGCCCGCCCTTCCACGAGCAGAACATCGGGCCCACCAGGTTGAAGCCGCCCTGGCCGTCGGGGTTGGTGCGCGTATAGGTGAAGAGCGGCGGGATGATGGTGTAGCCGCCGTGCTTGCGCTTGCCGGTGAAGTACAGCGGGGCGAGCCAGTTGTCGCGCTCGCCCGGCGCCACGCGGTTCACCAGCGGGCCGACCACGGTGGTGCGGCTGCCGTCGGTCTTGTCGCGCATGTTCCAGACCAGCGGGAACAGGACGTCGTCGGCGCGCTCGGCGCTGCGGCGGTTGTAGTAGAGGCCGCCGAACAGCGAGGCGCGGTCGACCACCTTCGAGTCGGTGCGCGAGGGCTGGGTGCGCTCGGCCCAGGCCGGGAACGCCACGCGGAAGCGATAGCCGCCGTTCCTCTCGGAGTAGTACAGGCCGTAGAACTCGCGCTGGGTCTCGCCCGTGCCGCCCTGGGCCAGATCATCGAGCTGGGTGCTGGTGCCGATCCGCGCCTTCAGCTTCTTGCCGATCTTGAGCGGGTCTTTGGGCAGGCCGGGCTCGCTGCCCGGCGGCAAGAGCGAGTCGCCGCCGCCCGCGGCGTGCATCTCGGGCGTGCCGGGGGGCGGCGCCTTGGGCTTGGCCTTGGGCTGCTGGCCGCCGCCCATCGGTGCAATGCCGGGCCCGAAGGGGTCTTGCGCCCAGGCCGCCGGGGCCAGCGCCAGCACCGCCCAGAGCACCAAGAAGAACCGCTTCACGCGCCACCGCCTGCCACGCGAGCCACCACCGCGCCGATCGGCAGCTCTTCTTGCGTGTGCCGCTCGAGGTCCTTGAGCTGCACCGCGCCGCGCTCCAGCTCGGCGTCGCCGAGCACGATGCAGAAGCGGGCGCCCAGACCGTCGGCCCGCCGCAGCATGCTCTTGAGCGAGTTGCCGCGCCCGTCCACGTCGGCCACGACGCCCGCCTCGCGCAGCGCCCGACCGAGCTCGAGCGCCTTGCCGACGGCTCGGGTGCCCATCGGCGCGATCGAACAGGTCTTGCGCGCCGGCGCGGCCATCGGCCCCAGCGCGAGCAAGATGCGCTCGAGCCCCATGGCGAACCCGATGGCCGGCACCGAGGGGCCGCCCAGGCCGCGGATCATGTCGTCGTAGCGGCCCCCGCCGCACAGGGTGTTCTGCGAGCCCAGCTCGCCCGCGCTGCTCTTCAGCTCGAACAGCGTCCGGGTGTAGTAGTCGAGCCCCCGCACCAGCAGCGGATCGACCACGTACGGCGTGCCCAGCGCGTCCAGGTGCCCGAGCAGCGTCTCCCAGTGCGCCCGGTCGGCCTCGTCGAGGACGTCCAGGATCTGCGGGGCGCCCTGGCAGGCCGCCTGATCGCGCGGATCTTTCGAGTCCAGAATGCGCAGCGGGTTCACCTCGAGCCGCGCCCGTGCGTGGTCGGAGAGCTCGCCGGCCTTGGGGCTCAGGAACTCGCGCAGCGCGCCACGGTAGCGCTCGCGCGTGGCGGCGCCGCCGATGCTGCCGATGTTCGCGACCACGTCGCTCACGCCCAGCCGGCGGAACAGCCCCACCAGCATGTCGATCATTTCGGCGTCGCAAGCGGGGCCCGGGTCCCCGAAGATCTCGCAGCCGGCCTGGTAGAACTGGCGATAGCGCCCGCGCTGCGGGCGCTCGGCGCGGAACATCGGGCCCAGGTAGAACCAGCGCGAGACCGGCTCTTTGGCGTGGGCCTTGTGCTCCACGTACGCCCGAGCCGCGCCCGCGGTGCCTTCGGGGCGCAGGGTGAGCGACTCGCTGTGGTGCGAGAAGGTGTACATCTCCTTCTCGACCACGTCGGTGGTCTCGCCAATGCTGCGCACGAACAGCTCGGTGCCCTCGACCACCGGCGTGCGGATCTCGGCATAGCCATGGAGCTCGGCCGTCTCCCGGAAGGCCCGCTCCAGTGCGTGCCAGCGGGCGACTTCGTCCGGCAGGATGTCGTTCATCCCCTTGACGGCGCGGTAGCTCATGAAGGAATCCCCGGGCACGCCCGGACGAAATGGCTCCGCGCTTATGCTCGTCTGTCAGGGGACGGTCAAGGACTCTGAGCGAAATCGGGCACATGGGCCGGGGCGCAAGTCTGCGAGCTCACAGCGGCTTGCCGCCGTGCCGCTTGTCCCTGGCCTGGGCTCGAGCTACTTTTTCCATTGTAGCCCATGTTTTTACATGCACGGGCGGAGACACGACGATGAGCGACCAATCGCAGATCTCGGCAACGGTCTCGGCCGCCACGAAAGAGAAGCTCGATCGCTTCACGGAGAGCCACGGGCTCAAGAAGAACTACGTCGTCGAGCAGGCACTGCTCTACTTCATGGAAGCACGCAAGGAGCTGCCGGAGGAAGCCCTCGTACCGACCCGGCTGGTCCTGGACGACACGGCCTTCGAGCGTGTGGTCGCGCTGCTCGAACGCCCCCCGTCTCCGACCGCCGCCCTGCGCGAGCTGATGAGTGCCGAGCGCGGTTGAGATCCGCCCGCTTGCTCGCGACGATGACCGCAGCGGCCTGTCGTGCGGGGATGCCGAGCTCGACCGGTTCTTCGAGCACTACGCGGGGCAGAACCAGTTCAAGCTCCATCTAGCAGTCACCTATGTCGCGGCAGTGGAGGGGCGGATTTTCGGGTTCGCGACCGTCACGCCGTCCTCGCTCGAGCGGGCGGCGGTTCCCAGCGCCCGCCTGCGCAAGCGGCTGCCAAGGTACCCCTTGCCCGTGCTTCGACTCGCCCGGCTGGGCGTCGACGTGCGAGCACAGGGCCTGGGTATCGGAAAGGCGCTCCTACGCCACGTGCTCACCCTGGCGATCGAGCAGCGTGATCGCCTCGGATGCGTCGGAGTGGTGGCGGACGCGAAGCCAGGTGCGGTGGCGTTCTATGGGGGCTTGGGCTTCGTGGCGCTCGAGGGCGTGCGCGAGGGGCTGCTGATTTCGGAGCCGCTGCCGATGTTCCTCGGCATCGAGACCATCGCCGTGGCGCTCGCGGGCTGAAGCGCTCGGCGAGACGCTCCTCGCGCTCTTCGCGCGCGCTTGCTAGAAGCCGGGCGATGCGGGCGGCCGCCATCGATCTCGGCACGGTACGGGTGGGCCTGGCGGTCGCCGATGACCTGGGCCTGCTCGCGCACCCGCGCCCCCACCTGAGCGGCAAGGACGGGGGGAAACTGATCGCCGCGCTCGGTCGCCTGGCACGGGAAGAAGGTATCGACCATTTCGTGGTGGGCCTGCCCCGTCGGCTCGACGGCCGCGAGGGGCCCGAGGCGAAGCGCGCCCGGCTCTTCGCCGCGAAGCTGGGAGCCGCCACGGGCGTTTCCGTGGAGCTGATGGACGAGTGGCTGAGCACCCGCGAGGCAACCGCCCGCCTGCGTGAGCGGGGCATCAAGGCCAAAGAGGCGCGAGCGCTGGTGGACAGCGAAGCCGCGGCCGTGCTCTTGCAGAGCTGGCTCGACGCGAGGCAGAGCCGATCGTGAGCACGCGGCGCCGGTCGCGCCGGCCGGCCAAGCCCCGAGCTCGGCGGACCCGACAGTCCAAGCGGGGCCTGGTGATCGGCATCGCCCTCGGAGCAGGCGTGCTGCTCCTTCCACTGCTCGCTCTGTTCGGCTGGGCGCTGCTCCCCGGGGCGGGCTCGGGCAAGCGCTTCGTGGTCGAGTGGCCACGCGACGCCGACGCGAGCGGGGCAGGTGAGCGACTGGCCCGGGCCGGGCTGGTCTCGAGCCCGCGGCTGTTCGCCTGGTACCTGCGCATCTTCTCGAGCGCCGCGGATCTCGAGCCCGGCCCCCACGTGCTGAGCGACTCGCTGGGCGCGCGCCAGCTGGTCTTGCGCCTGACGCGCTCGCGGCTGCGCGAGAGCAAGAAGATCACGGTGCCCGAGGGCTGGCACCACGCGCAGCTCGCGCGGCGCCTGGAAGAGAGCGAGATCTGCTCGGCTGCGTCCTTCGTCCGCGCGGTGCGCGACGACGGGCTCCGACGCGAGCTGGGCGTGGGCGGCGAGAGCGTCGAGGGGCTGCTCTTCCCGGCCACCTACGAGCTGGACGTGGACTCGGCGCCGGCCGAGGTGATTCGCACCCTGGTCAAGACCTTCCGCAAGCGGTTCGACGCGCTCGCCGCGAAGCACCCGGAGGGCGCCCGTGCGCTCCGCGACCAGCGGGGCTGGGGCGAGCACCAGATCGTGACCTTGGCGTCGATCGTGGAGCGCGAGGCGGTGGTCGACGACGAACGCCCGGTGATCGCCAGCGTGTACCTGAACCGGCTCGACGACCCCGAGCACAAGCCGGCGAAGATGCTCCAGGCCGATCCCACCGCGGCCTACGGCTGCGTGGTCGAGCCCGAGCTCGCGCCCAGCTGCGCGGCCTTCGACGGCAAGGTGACGCCCGCGCTCTTGCGCGACCCGAAGAACCGCTACAACACCTACAAGCACGCGGGCTTGCCGCCGGGGCCCATCGCCAGCCCCGGCGAGGCGTCCCTGGCAGCCGTGCTCGCGCCCGCCAAGACCGACTACCTGTTCTTCGTCGCCGCCGGCGGCGGCCGGCACCGCTTCAGTCGAGACTTCGACGCGCACCACCGGGCGATCGAAGAGACGCGGTGAGGCTATCGGCCCGCGGCATCGAGCCGAGCACGCAGATCCGCGATGTCGTGCTCGCAGCGCTCGACTCGCGGCCGGAGCTCGCTCGCGTTCCTCAGCACGCCGGTCATCTCGCGGACGTCGCCCGCAAGGTCGGCGATGGCGGTGGCGGTCCGGATTTCGGAATGAACGATTCGCTGAGCCAGTTCCGAAAGCCCCCTGTCGAGCCGCTCGTTGGTCAGGTCGACGCGCTCTGACAGCTGGTCGACCCGGGCCGTCAGCACGTCGAGACGACCATTGGTCGCTTTCGCCTCGTCTCGAATCGACTTCAGGATCTCGATGGTGAGGTCGGTGGGATTCATGCGGAAACTCCTTCGGAGTGTACCTCGGGCGGCAAGGGTGGCCAGTTGCCGAAAAATCCGGCGGCGCGTGCGCCCCCTTGGCGACGCTCGGCCGCTGGTCTACGCCGCCCTATCATGTCGAGCGCCTTCGAGACCGCAGTCAAGACCGTGCGTTTTCTGTCCGTGGACGGCGTCGAGAAGGCCAACTCGGGTCACCCCGGCACGCCGATGGCGCTCGCCGGGATCGGCGTCGAGATCTTCACGCGCCACCTGCGCTACGTGCCGACCGAGCCGGGCTGGCCGAACCGCGATCGCTTCGTGCTCTCGGCGGGGCACGCCTCGATGTTGCTCTATTCGCTGCTCCACTTGGCCGGGTACGACGTCACCCTCGACGATCTGAAAGCGTTCCGGCAGTGGGGTAGCAAGACACCGGGCCACCCCGAGGTCGGGCACACGCCGGGCGTCGAGACCACCACCGGGCCGCTGGGCCAGGGCGTGGGCAACGCCGTGGGCCTGGCCCTGGCCAGCAAGATGATGGCGGCGCGGGTCAACCAGCCGAACGACGCCCTGATCGACTATCGCGTGTTCGGCATCGCCGGCGACGGCGATCTGATGGAGGGCGTGGCCAGCGAGGCCGCCAGCCTGGCGGGGCACCTGGGGCTCGACAACCTGGTCTTGGTCTACGACGACAACAAGATCACCATCGACGGCCCGACCAGCCTGGCGTTCAGCGAGGACGTGGGCAAGCGCTTCGAGGCGTACGGCTGGTACGTGCAGCACGTCGACGGCCACGACCCCGCCGCGGTGCAGAAGGCGCTGGACGCCGCCGTGGCCGAGCCCGGCCGCCCGAGCCTGATCGTGGCCCGCACGCACATCGCCATCGGCGCGCCCACCAAGCAAGACACCTCGGGCGCCCACGGCGCACCGCTGGGCAAGGACGAGGTGCTTGGTGCCAAGCAGAAGGCCGACTGGCCCGCCGATCCGTTCCACGTTCCGGCCGGCGCCACCGAGCTGTTCCGCGCGCGGGTCGCCCAGAACCAGAAGCTCGCGGCAGAGTGGAAGGCGCGGGTGGAGAGGCTCTCCGGTCCGCGCGCCGAGCTCTGGCAGAAGCTCAGCTCGCGCCAGGTTCCTGCGCAGTTGTTCGACGAGCTGGTGAAGCTGGTGGACGGCAAGGCCGACGCCACGCGCTCGCTCTCGGCGAAGCTGGAGCAGAAGGTGGCCGAGCTGGTGCCGTCGCTGGTGGGCGGCTCGGCCGACCTGGCCGAGAGCTGCAAGACCACCATCAAGGGCAGCGGCGAGGTGAAGCGTGGCGAGCACGCCGGGCGGAACCTGGCCTTCGGCATCCGAGAGCACGGCATGGGAGCCATCGCCAACGGCCTGGCACTGTCGGGCTTCTTCGTGCCGTTCGGCTCCACCTTCCTGGTCTTCAGCGACTACATGCGGCCCAGCGTGCGGCTGTCAGCGCTGATGGGGCAGCCCGCCATCTGGATCTACACCCACGACTCGGTGCTGCTCGGCGAAGACGGCCCGACCCACCAGCCCATCGAGCACGTGGCCGCGCTGCGCCTGATCCCGAACCTGGACGTGGTCCGCCCTGCCGACGGGCTGGAGTGCGCCGCCGCCTGGGCTCACGCCGTTTCGCGCACGAACGCGCCCACGGCCGTGGTGCTCACCCGACAGAAGACGCCGACGCTGGCGCGCCCGGCGGACTTCGATCCCAAGCAGATCCTGAAGGGCGCCTACGTGGTCGACGATGCCGCCGATCCGAGCCTGGTGCTGATCGCCACCGGCAGCGAGGTGGGCGTGGCGGTAGAGGCCAAGAAGCTCTTGGGCGATGCGTTCCGCGTGCGCGTGGTCAGCGCCCCCTGCTGGGAGGCGTTCTGCCGGCAGCCCGAGGGCGAGCAACGCGCGGTGCTGGGCGCGGGCATTCCGCGGGTCACGCTCGAGGCCGGCCGCACCAGCCTGTGGCGCGGCGTGACCGGAGAAGCCGGGCTCGCGCTCGGGATCGACCGCTTCGGGGCCTCGGCACCCGCCGAACGCATTGCGGAAGAGCTGGGGCTCACTCCCGCCAAGGTCGCCCAGGCCATCCGGGCTCACTTCGGCGGGGGCCCGCGATGAGCCTGCCCATCGTGCTCGTGCCGCACCCTCACGTGCGGGTCGACACGAAGGTGCTGGGCGGCAGCCCCCACGTCGCCGATACGCGCATCCCGGTCCGCCGGCTCTACGCCTTCTACAAGAACGGCGCGCGCATCGAGACCATCCTCAAGCGCTACCCACAGCTCGAGCCCGCCAAGGTGTTCGACGCCCTGGCCTTCGCCCTCGACAACCTGGAGGTGATCGAGGCCGACCTCGAGCAAGAGCGCGAAATGCTGGAGCGCACCGGGGCGCGCTCGCCCCACCCGCGCAATCCGTCCCAGGTCGAGCTGCCCTTCGCCGAGCCCGCCCCCGCCACGATGCGCGCCGCGCGCCAGGGCAAAGGCAACTCGGGCCAGCGATCCCGGTAGTTTTTGCCGTGCCCGGCGCCGCCGGCACTGAACAAAAGTCTTTACTTTCCCCGAAATCGAGGCGATATGCCCGGCGACGTGAGCCGGGATGTGCCCGGCGAGCGTCACAGGATGGGCTCGAACCGACTCTCGGCACGGGCTCGCGGAAAGACCCAGGCGGGCGACACCGGACCCTCAGACCGCGCTTCCAAAGCGTGGGCTTCTGGGTGTAGCGTCCCCCGCGGCTTTGGAATGCAGTGCTTCCGAGGAGGAATTGAAGATGGTCGGTAATCGTTGGCGCATGGTGGGTGGTCCGGTGCTCGGCACCGCGGCCCTGATTGCAGCTCCGCTGCTCATGAACTGTGGCGGCATGCCGGGTCTGCCTGGTCTCCCCGGGTCCTGCCCGGCAGACATCAGTGATCCGAGCGCGATCATGAAGGCCAACTTCGGCCTCCAGGCGGAGATGGAAGGCAAGATCAAGGGCGCGCTCGCTGCGGGCGCGAACTTGAAGAACCTCGCGGCTCAGGTCGAGGGCGACGTCACGCTCGCGTGCGCCAACCTCGCCAAGGACCTCGGCGCGAGCGACGAAGACGTCGCTGCCAAGGAAGAGGGTCCCGGCAAGAAGGCCGAGGCCGCCTGCCAGGCTGCGGTGAAGATCCTCGGTGAGGTCAAGGCCAAGGCGAAGATCAGCGGCAAGCTGGACGTCAAGGTCGTTCCCCCGAAGTGCTCTGCCTCGATGAACGCCATGGCCGAGTGCGCTGGCTCCTGCGACGCGAGCGTCTCGGGCGGCAAGGCCGAGGTCAAGTGCGAGGGCGGCGAGATCAGCGGCAAGTGCGAGGGCGAGTGCAAGGGCGGTTGCACCGTCGAAGCCGGCGCCAAGTGCGAAGGCACCTGCGGCGGCTCGTGCGAGGGCAGCTGCGAGGCTGACTTCAGCGGCACCTGCGGCGGCGCTTGCGAAGGCAAGTGCGACGGCCAGGCCTCCACCGCCGGCGACAAGAACAAGGGCGCCTGCAAGGGCAAGTGCGAAGGCAAGTGCTCGGCGAACGCCAAGGGCACCTGCAAGGGCAAGTGCTCGGGCAAGTGCTCGGCTACGTGCGAGGTCAAGGGCCAAGCCAAGTGCGAAGGCTCGTGCTCGGGCGGCTGCTCGGTGGAGATCAAGGAGCCGAAGTGCTCCGGTGAGGTCGTTCCGCCGAAGATGAGCGCGGAGTGCAAGGCGAACTGCGACGCTGAGGTCAGCGCCAAGCTCGAGTGCACCCCGGCCTCGGTCAGCGTGAACTTCTCGGGTGCGGCGGACGCCGAGGCGTCGGCCAAGCTCAAGGGCGCGCTGGAGAAGAACCTCCCGGCGCTGCTCAAGGTCACGCTCGGCATGAAGGCCCGCATCGAGGGCGCCATCGCCAACGTGAAGGCCTCGATCGAGGGCGTGCAGGCGGCGGTCAAGGGCGGCGGCCAGGCTGCGCTCAAGGTCGGCGGCTGCCTCGTGGCATCGCTCAAGGCTCAGGCGGACGCTTCGGTCAGCCTGAACGTGTCGGTCAAGGCGAGCGCTTCGGCAAGCGGCTCGGCTGGCGCCGGCTGATTCCAGAAGCCTCTGGATGAACGAGGGCCTCGCGGCAACGCGGGGCCTTCGTCTTTTTGTGGCTCAGGCCAGCCTGGAAGCGATCTCCGCCTCGAGCTCCCGTGCCTCACGGCCGCCGACGCCGCTCGCGTCCGCGTCGGGCCGGGGCGGGAAGCGCCGGCGAGTCGCCAGCCCGCGGGTCGCGGCCTGAGTGCAGCGGGCCCGGAAGTCGGCGTCGCGCTCGGCCTCGCGGACCAGGGCGGCGTGGGCGCGCTCGGCCAGCGCGAGATCGCTGCACACGAGCAGCGCGTCGCAGCCGGCGCGGATCGCGCCGACGGCGCTCTCCTCCACGCTCATCCGGTCGGCCAGCGCCCGCATCTCGAGATCGTCGCTGAACAGCACGCCCTCGAAGCCCAGCTCGCCGCGCAAGAGCTCGGTCGAGATCCGGGGCGAGAGCGTGGCGGGCCGATCGGCGTCCAGGCCGTCGTAGACCACGTGCGCCGTCATCAGCGTGGCAACCCCCCGGTTCACCGCCTGGTGAAACGGGGGAAGCTCGACGGCGCGCAGGCGCGCCTCGGGGTGGCGTACGAAGGGGAGCTCCAGGTGGCTGTCGAGGTGCGTGTCGCCGTGACCCGGGAAGTGCTTGCCGCAGGCCATCACGCCGGCCGCCTGCAGGCCCTCGAGCAGGGCGCTGGCCAGGCGCGCGACCTCGGCCGGATCGGCGGAGAAGGCGCGGTCGCCGATCACCGGGTTGTCGGGGTTCGAGTCGACGTCCAGCACCGGCGCAAAGTCCAGGTTGTAGCCGAGCTTCTGGAGCTCGCTGCCGAGCACGCTGCCCACGCGCCGAAGCAAGCTCTCGTCGCCCAGCGCGCCGAGCTTCTTCATCGCTGGCAGCTTCAGGAACGGCGGGGGCAGGCGGCCGACCCGGCCGCCCTCTTGGTCGACCGCGATGAACGGCGGAAGATCGGCCGCCGCGGCGCCGAGCGCGGCGCAGTTGAGCGCGTGAGCCACCTCGAGGGTCGGCAGGTTGCGCTTGAAGACGATCACGCCACCCATGCGCCCCGCGCGCAGGGCGGTCTCCAGGGCAGGGGGCAGGCTGGTGCCGCTGAAGCCGACGACCAAGAGCTGACCGCAGAGCTGGGGCAGGGAGAGGGCGTGAGGCATCGGTCCCAGGCTTAGGCGGTGTCTGCGCACAATGGAACGGGTTATCGACGCGGGTGCGCCGTCAGCGATCCCGGGTCAGGGCCTGGGCGGGATCGGTCCGGGCGGCGCGGCGGGCGGGGCCCATCGCGCCGAGCAGCGCGAACAGCGACGCGAACCCGATGGCGAGCAGCCAGAGCCACCCGGGGAAGACGAAGAACGACTCGGGCTTGAAGGGGAAGTCGGGAAGATCTTTGGCCGCACGCCAGTCGGCGATCAGTGCGCCGCCCCGCGCCACCAGCGCGCCGCCCAGCCCGGCCAGGGTGCCGATCACCAGCGCCAGCGACGACAGCCAGAGCCGGATGTCTCGAGCGCTGGCGCCCAGGGCTCGATACAGGCCGATCTCGTGCTGGCGTTCGGCCACCAGCATGCGGAAGGTGTGGGCGATGTTGGCCGCGGCCACGGCCAGGATCACCGAGGCCACCAGCACCAGCAGCGCGAGCACGGCCGAGATGAGCACGCTCACGTCCCGCGCGCGGGTGTCATGGGGCACCAGGCCCAAGCCGGCGGCCGCGTCGATCAAGTGACCGGTGTCGCCGGCGCCGCCGACCCGCACCACCACGCTCGAATAGCGCGTCGCCGCTGCCTCGCCGGCGTACTCGCGGTTCCAGCGCCGCACTACCTCGGCCGGCAGGGTCACCCCGAGATCGATGGCCTTGGGCGAGATGCCGACCACCTTCACCCGCGCCTTGCGCTGCTCGCCGTGGCGGGCGACGCCGAGCAGCGAGTTGCCGAGTGTCAGCTCGAAGGCCACACCCTGCGCGCGGCCGATCAGCGTCTCGGCCACGGGCGGCAGACCGTGCGCGGGCGCCACGCCGTGATCGAACAGCTCGACCAGGTAGCGGCTGACCAGGGCAGGCACGGGATCGGAGCACTGGCCCTGGGGGCTGGCGCTGGGTCGCTCGCAATACTGCGGGCCCTTGCAGTCGGCGTCGCTGCGGCACTCGGCGCCGGGCGTCTCGAGCGGGTCGCGAAACCCCGTCACCGTGCCCGCGACCAGCGCGGGGTCGATGCCGTCGCCGACCATCTCGTGGGTCCCGATCTCGGTCCCCAGGATCTCTTTGCCGCCGCGGGCCATGCTCGGGAAGCGGAAGCGGAGCTTGGGGAAGACCTCTTTCACGCCCGGAAGCGCCTTCAGCCGCTCCACGCTCTGGGCGTCGATGCCCGCGGGCTCGTGCACACCGCCGAGCAGCGCGATGAGCCCCGCGCTGGTCTTCTTCGGCTCGAGCTCCACCTGATCGATGGGGAACACGTCGCCCAGCAGCACCCGGCGGGCGCCGAGCCCCAGGGCCAGGAAGAACACCAGCGACGCCACGCCCACGGCGATGCCGAAGCCGGCGGTCACCAGCGGCCCGCGGGTGCGGCGAAGCTCGCCGCGGACCATCTTGCCCAGCGCTCGGAGCCTCACGGCGCGCTCCCCGCTTCCAGCTTGCCGTCGACCATGTCCAGGGTCCGATCCGCGAGCCGCGAGAGGCGCTCTTCGTGGGTCACGATCACGATCGTGGTGCCAAGCTCGGCGTGGAGCTCGGCGAACAGCTCGATGATCTGCTCGCCGGTCTTGCGGTCCAGGTTGCCGGTGGGCTCGTCGCACAAGAGCAGGCTGGGCTGGTGGAGCAGGGCGCGGGCAATCGCCACCCGCTGGCGCTGCCCGCCCGAGAGCTCTGCCGGGCCCGAGAGCGCCCGATCGGCCAGGCCCACCCGCGCCAGCACCTCGCCGGCGCGGGCCCGCACCTCGCCCTCGTGCCGGTCGTGCGGCGAGAACAGCGCTGGCGCCATCACGTTCTCGATCACCGACAGATGGGCCAAGAGGTGAAAAGCCTGGAACACGAAGCCGATCTTCTCACCGCGCAGTCGCGAGAGCGCCGCATCCGAGAGCGTGGCCACGTCCTGACCGAACAGGCTCAGGCTGCCGGAAAAGGCCCGGTCCAGCCCGCCGATCAGCGCCAAGAGGGTGCTCTTGCCGCAGCCGCTGGGGCCGAAGATCAGCACCACCTCGCCGGCAGCCACCGAGAGCGAGACGTCGTCCACGGCACGTCGGGCGGCTTCGCCGGTGCCGAACGTGCGCGTCAGCCCCTGGGCGACGATCACGCTCACCGGGCGACGCCCATGTCCGAGCGCGCGGCGTCGGCCATGGTGCGGACCACCGCCTCGAGCCGGCTCATGTCGGGCCCCTCGACCATCAACCGCAGCTTGGGCTCGGTGCCGCTCCACCGGACCAGCACCCGCCCGTCGCGCCCGAGCTCGGCCTCGACCCTGCGGATCTCTCGGGTGAGCTCGGGCATCTCGTCGATCGGCCGGCGCATGGGCAGGACCACGTTCTCGAGCAGCTGCGGCACCTTCTCCATCACGTGGGCCAGCTCGGACAGCGGCCGCTCTTCGGCCACCATCACCGCCAGCACCTGCAGGGCACCGACCACGCCGTCGCCCGTGGTGGCGTGCTCGAGGAACACCAGGTGGCCGCTCTGCTCGCCACCGAAGGCGTAGCCGTTCTTGCGCATGCACTCGACCACGTAGCGGTCGCCGACCGCGGTGCGCTCGACCCGACCGCCCAGGGGGGCCAGGGCGCGGTCCAGGCCCATGTTGCTCATCACGGTGGCGACCACGGTGCCGCCGTTCAGCTTTCCGGCCTTCAGCATGCGGGTGGCGCACAGCGCCATCACCGCGTCGCCGTCCACGATCTGGCCGCGTTCGTCGGCGATGATCACCCGGTCGGCGTCGCCGTCGAGCGCAATGCCGATGTGGGCCTGCCGCTTGAGCACCTCGCGCACCATCGCCGCCGGGTGCAGGGCACCGCAGGCCTTGTTGATGTTCTTGCCGTTCGGCGTGACGCCAATGGCCGTGACTTCCGCCCCGAGCTCGCTGAACACCAGCGGCGCCACGCGATAGGCCGCGCCGTGGGCGGCGTCGACCACCACCTTGAGCCCGTTCAGCGTCAGCTCTTTCGGGAACGCGTTCTTCGCATACACGATGTAGCGCCCCGTGGCGTCGTCGATGCGCTCGGCGCGACCGACGCGCTCGCCGGTGCACGGGCGCTGATCGAGCGCCGCGTCGTCGAGCAAACGCTCGATCTCGGCCTCGCGCTCGTCGGCCAGCTTGAAGCCGTCGGGCCCGAAGATCTTGATACCGTTGTCGTCGTAGGGGTTGTGGCTGGCGCTGATCACCACGCCGGCGTCGGCCCGCATGCTCTGGGTCAGGTTGGCCACGGCGGGGGTGGGCATGGGCCCGGTGAGCAGCACGCGACCGCCCATGGCGCAGATCCCGGCTTCGAGGGCCGTCTCCAGCATGTAGCCCGAGAGGCGCGTGTCTTTCCCGATCACGATGCGCGGCGCCCGACCCGCGTCCCGCCGCGCCACCAGCGCAATCGCCCGGCCGAGCCGCACCACCAGCTCGGGGGTCATGGGCGGCACGTTGGCCTTGCCGCGAATGCCGTCGGTCCCGAAGAGCCGCCTGGGGTTCATGCTCAATCCCTGAAGTTCTCGAATGACAGCACGATGCCGAAGTCTTCGGCCCGGAGCAGTGCAATGACCTCTTGCAGGTCGTCCTTCTTCTTGCCCGTGATGCGCACGCTGTCCCCCTGGATCGACGCCTGGACCTTCAGCTTCTTGTCCTTGAGCAGCTTCAGGACCTGCTTCGCCTTGTCTTGCTCGATGCCCTCTTTGATCTTCACCAAGATGCGGGCCGAGCCCTTGGGCCCGGGCGTGGGGTCGCCTACGTCCAGGTGCTTCAGGCTCACCTTGCGGCGGATCAGCTTCTCTTGCAGCACTCCGACCGCGGCCTGAGCGCGCTCTTCACTGTTCGCGCGGACCACGATGCCCTCTTCGGTCTTCTCGAGGCTGGTCTCGGTGTCCTTGAAGTCGAAGCGCTGGCCGACCTCCCGCGACGCTTGGTCGAGGGCATTCGTCACTTCCGCCCAGGCCACCTTGGAGACGACGTCGAACGACGGCATGCCGACCTCACATGTCCACGGGGGGATCCGCCGGAACGTTCAAGAGCAGGGCCCGCGCGGCGCCCACCAGATAGATGGAACCGGTCACCACCACCAGGCCCGACTGCCCGACCTTGGCGCGCGCCATGCTCAGGGCCTCGGCGATGCTCGGCGCCACGGTGCCGGTGAATGCGGCAGCCATCGCCTTCGGATCGGCCACCTTGTCTTCGGGCAGGGGGGGCGCCACGAAGAACTTGTGCGCGGCCACCTGGTCCAGCCGGCGCAGCATGGCCTTCCAGCTCTTGCGCTTGAGCGCGCCGAACACCAGGGCCACGTCCCGGCGGCTCTCGATCTCGCCCAAGATCGACGGGTCGAGCACGTGCGAGAGCGCCACCGTCCCGTCGGGGTTGTGTGCGCAGTCCAGCAAGGTGAGCTCTTGGCCGTTGCGGTGGAGCAGCTCGTTGCGACCCGGCCACTGCGCGGCCTCGATGCCGTCGGCGATGGTGCGCGGGGCGATGCCCAGCTCTTGGGCCACGGTGACGGCCACCGCCAGGTTCGAGCCGAACATGGCGAAGCGCGGGTAGGCGAGGGCAGCGCCGGGGATGGGCTCGGGGCTCGAGAGCGCCACCAGGTGCGCGCCCACCTGCGCCACCTGCCGCTCGACCACGTCGCGGGCGTCGGGGTGAAGCTTGCCGACCACCACGGTCGAGCCCTTCTTGATGATCCCGGCCTTCTCGGTGGCGATCTTGCTCAGCGAGTCGCCGAGCTCGTCCATGTGATCGAAGGCCACCCGGGTGATGGCCGCCACCTTCGGCGGCGGGATCACGTTGGTGGCGTCGAGGCGACCGCCCAGGCCGACCTCGAGCACGGCCAGCTCGACCTTCGCGTCTTGGAAGGCCAAGAACGCCGCCAGCGTGGCGGTCTCGAAGAACGTCAGATCGGGCGCCGCGTCCATCACCCGGCCGAGCACCGACGTCAGGGTCTCGTCGTCGAGCGGCGCGCCGTCGATCTGGATGCGCTCTGCGAAGCGCACCAGGTGCGGCGACGTGTAGAGCCCCACGCGCTTGCCCGAAGCCCGCGCGATGGAGGCGACGAACGCCGAGACCGTGCCCTTGCCGTTGGTGCCGGCCACGTGCACCGCGGCGAACGCGCGCTCGGGGTTGCCCAGCTTGTCGCAGGCGGCCTGCATGCGCCCGAGCCCCAGCTCTTTGCCCTTGGGCACCAGCGCGTACAGGCGGTCGAGGGCCTGGGCGAGATCGGCGCTCACGCGCGGCCTCCGCCCAGGTGAGAGAGCAGCACGGTCAGGGTCGACTTCATTTCGGAGCGGGGCACGATGCGGTCCACCATCCCGTGGTTTTGCAGGAACTCGGAGCGCTGGAAGCCTTCGGGCAAGGTCGTCCGGAGGGTGCTCTCGATCACGCGCGGGCCAGCGAAGCCGATCAGCGCGTTGGGCTCGACCAGGTTCACGTCGCCCAGCAGGGCGGTGCTGGCGGCCACGCCACCGGTGGTGGGGTGCAAGCACAAGCTGATGTACGGCTTGCGTACAGCGCGGAAGCGGGACAGGGCTGCGACGGTCTTTGCCATTTGCATCAAGCTCAAGATGCCCTCTTGCATGCGGGCGCCCCCCGAGGCGTGCAGCAACACCACCGGCAGCCGGTCGGTCGTCGCGCGCTCGAACAGCCGGGTCACGCGCTCGCCCACCACCGAGCCCATGCTGCCACCCATGAACGAGAAGACGTAGCAGCCGTAGGCGACCGGGTGGCCGGCGATGTGGGCGCGCCCGACCTCCACCGCCTCGGTCTGGCCGCTCTGCTTCTTCGCCCGCTCGAGCCGCTCGCGGTACCCCTTGCCGTCGTCGAAGCGCAGCGGATCGGCCGGAGCCACGTGGTCGTCCCAGCGCTCGAGGGCGCCGCCGTCCAACAGCAGCCGGCGCCAATCGGCCGGCGTCATGGGGTGGTGATAGCCGCAGCCCGAACACACGTGCCACGTGTCGGAGAGCGCCTCGGCGGTGAGCACCGAGCCGCAGCCTCCGCACTTCTTGAACACGCCCTTTCCGAGCGAGCGCTTTTCGTTGGAAAAGCCTTGGGCTGGGGTCTTGTCAGGAAGGCTGGACACGAGAGTCCGGTAATCTATCAGACCGGGAAGCCAGGGCCGAATGCTCTGCGCCGCGGTCGGCGGAGCGTCGTACAGGCGCCGCCAGCGCGCAACCGGCCGGGGCGAATGCCTCGATTTTGGCCCACCCGAGCCGGTCCCGTTAGCTAGCTGCCATGCGCCGGAAACTACCGACGCTCGTGCTCGCCCTCTCCGTGACCGTCACGGCGGGGTCGGCTGCGCGGGAGAGCGCGATGGCGCCGGCGCCGAAGCGCGCGGCGATCGGCCGGCGGCCGACCGCCCTCTTGGCCCGCAGCATCGGCTCGCCCACCGCTGGCAAGCTCGAGGGCGCAGTGGCCCTCGAGGCGAGCCGCGAGCTTCGCCTGCGCTTCTCCAACGGGGCGCACTATGGTCTACCAGCCCTGGTCGGGATGCTCGAGCGCTCGGCCAAGCGCCTGGCGGCTCGCTTCGCCGGGCTGACCCTGCACGTGGGGGACCTGTCGCGCCGCGACGGCGGCGAGCTGCCGGGCCACCGCAGCCACGAGAGCGGTCGCGACGCCGACGTGGCGTTCCTGTTCGTCGGCGCAGATGGCGAGAGCGTGTCGCCGGCCGAATTCATGACGGTCGACGGCCGGGGGGTGGCGCTGGAAAACCGGAGCTATCGCTTCGACGACGCCCGGAACTGGGCGCTGATCGAGGCCTGGGTCACCGATCCGGCGGCGCGCGTGGAGCACATCTTCGTCGCCGACCGCGTCCGCGCGCGGCTGCTGGCGTACGCCCGCACCAAGGGCACCTACCTGCCGGTCCTGCATCGCGCGGCCATGGCGATGAAGCAGCCGAGCAGAGGTCAGGTCCACGACGATCACTTCCACGTCCGCATCGCGTGCCCCTCGGGGCAGACGCGCACCTGCATCTCGGCCCCGCTCCCGGCCGACCCCGCGGTCCAGCCAGCCTCGATCCGCCGCGTATTTTCCAGCTCTCGCGCCCTTGTGAAGCACAAGAAAGAGCGCGAGACTGGGCGCCGATGAACGAGGCGCCCGCGACCGAAATCCTGTTCGGAATGAATGACCTACGCGCGCCCCTCTTGGGTCGCGAGGCCGAGAAGCAGGCCCTGGCGGCGGCCGCCGAGGCGGCGCGCACCGGGGGTCAGGCTCGGATCGTGACCCTGGTCGGGCCGAGCGGCATCGGCAAGAGCCGGCTGATCCACGACTTCTTGCAAGAGCTGCGCGCCGCGGGGGGGCGGGTGCCGCGCGTCTACCGCGGCGCCGCCCGCAGCCTTCAGAACTCGTACGGCGTGTTCGCTCGCCTGCTCCGCGCGCGCTTCGGCCTGGTCGAAGGCATGGATGCCGAAGCCGCCAAAGCCCAGGTGCGCGCTCAGGTCGCCACCGTGCTCGAAGATCGGAAGGTCGGCGACGTCTGCTACTTCCTGGGGCAGCTGATCGACCTCGACTTCCTGGGCAGCCCGCTGACCAAGGCCGTGGCCGACGATCCGATCCAGGCGCGGCTGCTCCGGCGCTCGATCGTCAAGGCGTTCGTCGAGGGCGACGCAGGGCAGGGGCCGATCTGTCTGGTGTTCGAGGATCTGCACCTGGCCGACGACGACTCGGTCGAGCTCTTGCGCTACCTGATGGAGAACCTGAGCGGGCCGATCTTGATCTTGTGCGCCACGCGCCCCGAGATCTCGGCGCGGCACGAGGACTGGTTCTCGTTCGGTCGCGAGCGCCACCAGCGGCTCGAGCTCTCGGCGCTGCCCTCGGAGCAGGCTCTGGCGCTGGCCAAGGCGCTGCTGGCCCCGTGCGAGGGCGGCCCGCCCGACGCGCTGGTAGAGGCCGCCCTGTTCATGGCCGGCGGCAACCCCGGCCTGCTCGAGCAGATGGTGCGCATCTTCCACGATACCGGCGTGCTCGACGAGCGTGACGCGCTGGCGCGCGAGCCGAAGTGGAAGGTCGATCTGGACAAGCTGGCCGGCGCGCGTCTGCCGCTCAACGTGGCCGACGCGGTGTCCGCCCGCATCGCCGCCCTGTCGGCCGCCGAGCGAGCGCTGCTCGAGCACGCCGCCGCCATCGGCAGCGTGTTCTGGCTCGGCGCGCTGGTGGCGATGGCCCGCATGGACAAGCCCGCCCCCGACTTCTGGACCCGCGCCGACATGAAGGACTGGGACGACCGCCAGGCCCTGCTCGATGGCCTGGTGGCCCGGGACTACGTGCTGAAGCTCCCCGACTCTTCCTTTTCGGGCGAGGTCGAGTACGTCTTCAAGCACAACCTGGAGCGCGAGCGGATCGCGCAGCTGACCAGCGGCGCGGCAGGCCGGCGCTATCACCAGACGGTGGCCGACTGGCTGGCGCAGAAAGAGGGCGTGCGCTCCCAGGAAGAGTACTGCGCCATGCTGGCCCAGCACCTGGAGAAGGCCGGCGCGCTGGGGCGCGCGGGGCTCACTTATCTGGAAGCCGCCGACCTGGCCCGCAAGGGCTACGCCGCGAAGAAGGCCCACGAGTACTACGCCAAGGGGCTCGAGTTGCTCGGCGACTCGGACGCCCGGCGCCGGATCGACGCCCTGCACGACCACGGAGACGTGCTCACCACGCTCGGCAAGACCGACGACGCGCTGAGCGCGTTTCTCGAGATGCTGGCGCTGGCCTACCGGCTCGCGCTGCGCGGCAAGGGCGGCGCGGCGCACAACCGCATCGGGCGCCTGAACCGCGACACCGGCATGCTGACCTTGGCGCAGAAGCACCTGGAAACGGGCCTGGCCCTGTTCGAGCTGGCGTCCGATCGGCGGGGCATCGCCGCCTGCCACGACGACATTGGCAAATGCCTGTGGATGCGCGGCGAGTACGACGCGGCGCTCACCGAGCTGAAGGTCGGGCTGGAAATCCGCAAAGAGCTCCAAGACCTGCGCAGCATTGCCCTGAGCTTCAACAACATCGGCCTGGTCTGGATGGACCACGGCAAACCCGAGAGCGCGCTCGAGGCGCTCGAGGCCTCGCTCAAGCTGCGGCGCGAGATCAGCGACCCCTTGGGGATCGTGCAGAGCCTGAACAACCTGGGCAAGCTGGCGCAGGACCGCAACGACAACACCGAGGCCTTGCGCCTGTTCCGCGAGGCTTACGAGGTGGCCCGCGAGATCGGCGAGCGTAATCGGCTGGCGGTGGTGCTGACCAACATCGGTGAGATGCACTACCGGCTGGGCGACACCGCCGAAGCGATCCGGGTGCTCAAGCAGGCCGAAGAGCTGTGCGACGAGCTGGGCGACAACCTGCATCTGGCCGAGGCCAAGCGCGGGCTCGCCAAGGCCTATTTGCTGCAGAACGACCTGCGCAAAGCCCGCGAGGCCATCAAGCACGCGGTCGACCTGTTCGCCCAGGTCCGCAGCAAGTCGCACCTGGCCGTGGCCCTGCGCACGCTGGGCGAGATCACCGCGGCCGGCGCCTGGGGCGCGGGCCACGAGGGCAAGGCCATCGACTACTTCATGCGATCGGTGGCGCTGTCGAAAGAGATTGGCAACGAGATCGAGGTCGCGCGCAGCTACTATGCGTTCTCGTCGTACGTGATGGGTAGCGAGCACTACAAGAACAACGCCGACATCCAGCGCGAGGCACACAAGCTCAAGGCCATGGGCGACGAGATCTTCGCGAAACACCGCCAGGCGACCAGCAAACACGCGTGAGCCCCATGTCGAACGACCTCTCTTCCCGTCTGCAACGCGTCGCCGAATCCCTCGACTCCCAGTTCTTGGGCAAGAGCGAGGTGATTCGGCTCTTGCTCATCGCCGTGGTCGCCCGGGAGCACGCCGTGCTGATCGGGCCCCCGGGCACGGCGAAGAGCGCCCTGATCCGCACCCTGGCCGAGCTGATCGACGCCAAATACTTCGAGTATTTGCTGACGCGCTTCACCGAGCCGAACGAGATCTTCGGACCGGTCGACATCGCGGCGTTCCGTGACGGCCACTATCGCCGCAAGACCGAGGGCATGCTGCCCGAGAGCGAGGTGGTGTTCCTGGACGAGGTGTTCAAGGCCAACAGCGCCATCCTCAACTCTCTGCTCAGCCTGCTGAACGAGCGCCGCTACACCTCGGGCGGGCAGATCATCGAGTGCCCGCTGATCAGCGCCTTCGGCGCGTCGAACGAGGTGCCCAGCGACGAGTCGTTGTCGGCGATGTTCGACCGCTTCTTGCTCCGGATCCGCTCCGACCATCTGGACGCCTATCACTTCAACGAGCTGTTGCAGCTGGGCGTCCAGCACGAGGTGAAGAAGCTGCGGCGCAGCAAGCCCCAGCCGCTGCTCTCGGCCGCCAACATCCACGCCATGACCGAAGATCTGGCGCGCCGGCTGTCGTTCTCCGAGGCGTTCCTCTCCAGCTACAAGGGGCTGGTCTTCCAGATCCGCGCCGAGGGGATCAGCATCAGCGATCGCCGCGTGGTCAAGATGCTCAAGCTGTTCGCCGCCAGCGCCTACATCGACGGGCGGAGCGAGGCCGACGTGAGCGACCTGTTCGTGCTCAAGCACATCTGGAACGCCGAAGATCAGGCGCCGATCCTCGAACAGATCGTGCAGCCGGTGCTCGAGGCCTTCTACCGTGAGCACCCGGACCGGCGACGGGTCGGCGCCCTGGGCGTCGGCGTCGAGGCGCTCTCGGCCGAGATCGAGCGCATCCGGCAGGTGCTCACCGGGGCGGCCCCGCCCAGCGACCTGCAGCTGTTCAGTCAGCTCAAGGCGCTGGGTGAGATCAAGACCGCCCTTTCGCAGATCCCGGACCCGCAGGCGCGAGCCCTGGAACAGCGCGTGCGGCAGCTGCTCGACGCCTCGCTGAAGAGCGGAAGGTTCGCCCAGCTGTGACCCCGCGGGTGCGGGTCAAGCGCGTGGGCGCGGTCGCGGTCCCATTGCCCAGCTACCAGACCGCGGACTCGGCGGGCCTCGATCTGAGCGCCGCCCTCGAGGCACCGATAACCCTCGCGCCGGGCGAACGACGGCTGATCCCGACCGGGCTCTCGCTGGCGATCCCGCCGGGCTTCGAGGGCCAGATCCGGCCGCGCTCGGGCCTGGCGCTGCGCCACGGCATCGGCATGGTCAACAGCCCCGGCACCATCGACGCCGACTTCCGCGGCGAGGTCGGGGTGCTCTTGGTGAACCACGGCGCCGAGCCGTTCGCGGTCGAGCCCCTGTGCCGCATCGCCCAGCTGGTGATCGCCCCGGTGGCGCGGGCCGAGCTCGCCTGGGCCGACGACCTCGATGCCACGCCGCGTGGGGCCGGCGGCTTCGGCTCGACCGGGCGCTAGGTCCGAAGCGCGTCCGGACGAATTCCGGACGCGGGCCGCGCGCCTACATCCTCCCACCAGCGCGATTCTGCTGAAAATTCAGGCCTGCGGCCCACCCCAGCGGGCGGCACATGGCTTGCTCATGGACCCGCCATGAGCGTCAGGATCTGGGCAGGGCTCTTCGTGGTCGCATCGGGCTTCGTGGGCTGCGCGCCGGCCAATGCGCCGCTCGACTCGGAAGAGCTGACCGAAGACGCCAACGTGGTCGGCGAGGGGCTGACCGGCCCGATCGCCGCCGGCAGCCAGCTGCGCACCACCGGTAATCTGAACCTGCGGTCCGGGCCGTCGTCGTCGTCGGGCGTGGTCCGGGTGGTGCCGAAGGGCGCTATGGTCACGGTCGTCTCGTCGCAGCCGACCAACGGGTTTTACCGGATCGACCACGATGGGACCACCGGCTACAGCTACGGCAGCTACCTCGAGCCGATCGGCAGCACGGTGGGCGGGCTGCCGGCCGGCAGCGCGCTGAAGGCCACCAGCGACGTCAATCTGCGCTCGGGCGCGTCGACCTCGCACTCGGTGATCACGGTGGTGCCCGAGGGCGGGCAGGTGACGCTGCTTTCCCCCGACCCGACCAACGGGTTCTACAACGTGAAATACGGCAGTAGCTCGGGCTGGAGCTCCAGCAAGTACTACGATCTGCTCAGCAGCCCCGGCGAAGAAGAGCCCACGAATCCCCCGACCGGCGGCGACCCGCCGGCGGACGCCCCCACCAGCAAGGTGGGCGTCGCCATGCAGCGCGCCGAGGTCGGCGTGGGCCATTCCTACTGGTGGGGCCACGGTCGCTTCCGCGAGGGCGGGCCCGGCAGCCAGGGCGGCTCGTGCTCGGGCGCCTGCCCCAGCTGCTCGCACAGCGGCAGCTATGGCGGCGACTGCTCGGGCTTCGTCGCCAAGGTCTGGCAGGTGCCGTCGAGCAACTCGAAGATGAGCGTCGACAGCCACCCGTACACCACCGCCGACTTCAACTCGAGCAGCAGCGAGTGGTCCATCATCTCGCGTTCGAACATCAAGCAGGCCGACGCGATGAACTACCGCTCGGGCGGCTCGGGTCACGTCTTCATCTACTCGAAGGGCGACCCCTGGGGCTCGATCTACGCCTACGAGTGCAAGAACTGCAAAGGCGGCTGCGTGAAGGGCTATCGCACCGCCGGCAGCGCGTACAAGGCCGTGCGGCGCAAGGGCTTCTGAAGATGAAGAAGCGCACGCTCGTGATCGCGCTGGCGCTCGGGGCCAGCGCCGCGCTGTGGTGGGGGCGGCCGGCGGTCTCGTCCAGCGCGCCGCGCTCGGTCGCCGCCCCGCGGACACCGAACCGGGCCGCCGCGGCGGCGCGCACGGTCAGCGCCGCGACCGCGCCGGCGCCCGCAGCCCAGCCCCAGGGACCCGTGCTCACCGCCAGCTGGGGCGGGGGCCGCGATCAGCTCGGCCGTGATCGGCCCGCCGAGGGCAGCCCGGTGGGTCCGATGAGCTTCGCGGCGGACGCCCGCGGTCGGCTGCTGGTGCTCGACAACGTCAACGATCGCGTCGTGCGTCGTGGCCCGGACGGAAAGACCGAGGCAGTCGTGCCGATCCAGGCCGGTTATCCGGAAGACGTCGCCTGGGCCGACGACGGCAGCATGGCGGTGCTCGACCGGTTCCGCGACAAGTCGGTGTCGCTCTACGACGCGGACGGCAAGCCCCTCGGCACGCTTGCGCTCGAAGGCGCCGGCATCCCCGACGCCGGCAGCGTCACGGCACTGGTGGTGGACGGCAAGGACGTGTACGCCGAGCGCGCCCACGGCCCGCTGGTGAAGCTGGGCTCGACCTCGGGTGAGCCAGCGGCCGAGCGGAGCGAGATCCCGGGGCGCCCCAGCCGGGACGGCCGCTCGTTCCTGAGTGCCGGCATCGTCGAAGCACCGAACGGCCGCGCCTACGTGAGCTCGACCGAGCGCGCGACCCGCGCGCACCGCTACACCCGTGAGCTGCGGCTCGAGCTGCCGATCCGTCACCTGTCGCTGCTCGACAGCGACCGCGCGGGCACCGTGTACTTCGCAGCCGAGCTCGAGCGGAGCGACACCGAATCCGAGATCCGCATCGTGTGCCTCGAGCCCGAGCACGGCGAGCCCACCGGAACTGCGACCGTCCCGGCCAACGTGCTGCCCGAAGAGTCGCTGCGCGACCTGGTGGCACTGCCGGGCGGGGGCGTGCTCTACGCGCTGCGCACCGAGCAGGGGGTCTCGTACTCGAAGGTGGAGTGCGAATGACCAAGGCGTGGCTCGTTTTCTCGGTGTTTGCCCTGGGCTGTGCCGCCGGCAGCGGTGACGAAGGCGTGAGCGCGCCGGACGTGAAGCCGGTGGTCGGCGCGGGCGAGCAAGAGCCCCCGGACGATCCCGGTACGGGCGGCGCCGAGGGCAACGAGCCGGGCGCCGGGGGCAGCGCTGCTGGGGGTGCAGCCGGCAGTGGCGACAACGGCGACGAGCCGCCGGCCAGCGGCGGGGCCGCGGGGGCCGGCAGCGGGGGCGCGCCGGGCGGCGGTGGCAGCGGCGCAGGCGGA
>JAKLKA010000247.1 GCA_023150915.1 Polyangiaceae bacterium | reverse complement strand
CGGTTGCGCGCCCGGCCCCAACCGCTGCTCCGGCGGGGCGCCCGCGTCCGAGCGTGCCGCCGCCTCGGCCGAACATGCCCAGCTCGGCGGGCGCGTCGCCGCGACCTCCGGCCGCGGGCCCTCCGCGCGCGGGGCCGTCGCGCCCCGGCGCTCCACCCGCACGCCCGGGCCCTCCGCCGCTGGCGTCGCGTCCGCAGACCTCATCGCCCCGCGCAACTTCCAAGCCCGTGCGACCTCCGTCCGAGGTGATCGCCGCCGCGCCGGCGCCGGCGCCCGCCTTCACACCCGGGGCCAGCGACTACGACGAGGGCGACTCGCCGACCCAGTATCAGCCCATGCCTGAGGGCTTCAGCGACAAGACCCAGCCGCCGCAGCAGGCGCCGGTGGGGCCTTCGTCCGAGCCACCGACCGCCATTCACTCTCCTGCCACGGCGGCCGCCATGGTCAGCGCGCCTTCGGCGGCCACCGCCGACGACGAAGAGGCGATGAGCGAAGAGCGCACGCGTGTGCTCGCGCCCACCGACGTCGAGCCGCCCAAGCCCGCGCCCCAACCTGCCGCGGGCTCGCCCAAGCGCACCATGCTGGGCATGGCGCCTCCGCCACCCACCTCGGACGCAATCAATCAGATGGCGCGCGGCGCGGCCCCCGCGGCGCAGCCCCCGCCGGCGCAAGCACCGGCACCCGCCGCGAAGCCCGAACGACCCGAGCCGCCCTCGGTGCCTCAGTCGAAAGAGAGCGCCACCGTCGTCCGCCCGCTCGAAGAGTTCCTGGCGGAAGCCGGTCAGCGCGCGCTGCCCCAAGAGGGCGCGGCGGGCGCGGGCCAGAGTCCGCCGTGGGCCCCCGACCCCTTCGGGCAAACGCAACCCCCACAGGGCCGCGGGCAGCCAGCGGGCGCGTACGGCGCACCCGCCGCAGGCGCTTACGGCGCGCAGCCACAGCCCGGCGCATACGGCGCACAGCCAGCGGGCGCGTACGGCGCACAGCCAGCGGGCGCGTACGGCGCCCAGCAGCCCGGCGCATACGGCGCCCAGCAGGCGGGCGCGTACGGCGCACAGCCAGCGGGCGCGTACGGCGCACAGCCAGCGGGCGCGTACGGCGCACAGCAGCCCGGCGCATACGGCGCACAGCAGGCGGGCGCGTACGGCGCACAGCAGCCCGGCGGTTTGGGCGTCGGCGGCCAGTCCGGCTCGTACGGCATGCCGGGCACCGCGGGCGCGTCGGGCCAGTACCCGCCTCAGCAGTTTGGCCCCGACGCTTCGGGGCAATATGGCCAGCAGCAGTACCCGGGCGCAGGCTACCCGCAACAAGCGTGGGGCACGCAGCAGCCCGCGCAGCCGGCCAAAGGTCCGCTCGCGATGTGGAAGGCGATGCCCTTCCCCCGCAAGCTCATGTTCATCATGCTGCCGTTCGGCTTGATCGCGTTCATCATCGTGTTCAGCGATCCGCCGGCGCGGAAGCGCGCGCCGGGCGAGTCGTCGAGCGCAACGCCCGCGTCGTCGGCCAGCGGCGCACCCGGGGCGTCTGCGGATCCTTCCGCCGCACCTCCCGCCAGCGCGGCGCCGCCGGGCAGCGGGCCAAGCGTTCCGTCTACCGCGACCGCCGCGCCCCCCGATCCAGCGGGGAGCGCCGCCCCGCCCGATCCGAGCTCCAAGCCCGAGGCGGTGAAGAGCGCCGAGCCCGCCCCCAGCGCCAGCGCACCGCCGCTGGCCAAGGGCGAGGTCACGCTCGAGCGCAAAGCCGCCGACGCCGTGGCCTCGAACGATTTTGCCAAGGCCGCCGAGCTGTACGAGCAGCTGGCCAAGCAGCACCCGGACAACCCTGCCTACGCACGCGGCGCCGAGATCCTGCGCAAGAAGGCGAAGAAGTAGGTACGCGCGCGTTCAGGGCTTTTCGAAAGCCTTGACAGAAAAGGCGCCACGGCTACCCTCCCGTTCCCCCGAAAGCCGGGCCCCCCTTCGGACAGATCAGAAATGCCCACGATTCAGCAGCTCATTCGCAAAGGTCGCGACCTGGTGAAGGTCAAGACCGCATCTCCGGCGTTGCGCTCGTGCCCGCAGAAGCGTGGCGTGTGCACTCGCGTCTACACCACCACGCCGAAGAAGCCGAACTCGGCGCTGCGCAAGGTCTGCCGCGTGCGCCTGACGAACGGGATGGAAGTCACTTCCTACATTCCCGGCGAAGGGCACAACCTTCAAGAGCACAGCGTTGTGCTGATCCGCGGCGGCCGCGTGAAGGACCTCCCGGGCGTTCGTTATCACGTGGTGCGCGGTACCCTCGACGCCTCTGGCGCCATCGGGCCGAGCAGCACCAACAAAGCCAACCGTAACCGCAAGCGCTCCAAGTACGGCGTCAAGCGCCCGAAGAGCTGAGGATCAGGATAGAGCCATGCCCCGCCGGCGCGACGTTCCCAAGCGCAAGATCACTCCGGACCCGAAGTACAAGGACAAGCTCGTCGCGAAGTTCACCAACTCGGTGATGCTGGGCGGCAAGAAGTCCGTGGCCGAGGGCATCATCTACGGAGCCTTCGACATCATCCAGGCCCGCTTCAAAGAGGACCCGCTCGAGGTCTTCCGCAAGGCGCTCGACAACGTGAAGCCGAAGCTCGAGGTGAAGAGCCGGCGCGTGGGCGGTGCGACGTATCAGGTTCCGGTCGAAGTCCGGCCCGAGCGCCGCGTGGCCCTGGCCATGCGCTGGATCGTCCAGTATTCGCGCAGCCGTGGCGAGAAGAGCATGCGCGAGCGCTTGGCCGCCGAGCTGGTCGACGCAGCGCAGATGCGTGGCAACACCATCAAGAAGAAGGACGACACCCACAAGATGGCGGAGGCGAACAAGGCCTTTGCGCATTACAGGTGGTGAGGAAGAGCTCTCACCGCTCCACGCGGTGACGCCTTGCGACTCTTGCCGGCAGAGAGCAGCCGGCGCCGGCTCCGCCGGTTTTTCCGTGAAGAAGATGTCTCCGTTGCCGATCGTGATCTGACCTTGCCAAGACCCTTGAAGTGATCCCAACGCGCGCTTCGCGCGCTACTTCAGACCAGACCAGCGACGGCGACCAATCGAACGACCCGAGAGCTAGAACCGACGAGATGAACCAGACCACATAAGGATCGGGTTGCCGAAAGACGGCCAGCGAGCCGTCCCGCACTGCGGCAGATCGCGCACCCCGATGCCCCTTCCGGCAAACGAAAAGTGCCCCTCGAACGGTGAGGGGCCGAGGAGGCCGGGAGGGGTTTCGTCCGTCAAGTGACCCGTAACGACCTAGAGAGAGACGAGAATGGCCCGCGAAATTGCAATCGAGCGTACGCGCAACATCGGGATCATGGCCCACATCGACGCGGGCAAGACGACGTGCACCGAGCGCGTCCTCTTCTACACCGGCATCACCCACAAGATCGGTGAGGTGCACGACGGCGCGGCGACCATGGACTGGATGGTGCAAGAGCAAGAGCGCGGCATCACCATCACCAGCGCGGCAACCAATTGCTTCTGGACGCCCGACGCGGGTCCGTTCGAGGGCAAGAAGCACCGCATCAACATCATCGACACGCCCGGCCACGTGGACTTCACCATCGAGGTCGAGCGCAGCCTTCGCGTGCTCGACGGCGCCGTGGCCGTGTTCGACGGTGGCAACGGCGTCGAGCCCCAGAGCGAGACGGTCTGGCGTCAGGCCGACCGCTACGCGGTGCCGCGGCTGGCGTTCATCAACAAGCTGGACAAGACCGGCGCCGACTTCCAGATGAACCTGGACAGCATGAAAGAGCGGCTGGGCTGCAAGCCGGTGCCGCTGCAGTGGCCGGTGGGGCAAGAGGACCAGCTCAAGGGCATGGTCGACTTGATCCGGATGAAGGCGGCGATCTTCAGCGACGAGACGCTCGGCGCGAAGTTCAGCTGGGAGCCCATTCCGGCCGACCTCGAGGACAAGTGCAAGCAGCTGCGCGAGCAGCTGATCGAGGCGTGCGCCGACGTGGACGAGGGCATCATGGAGAAGTTCCTGGACGGCCGTCTCGACGACGTGACCGACACGGAAATCCACGCTGCCATCCGCAAGGCCACCGTGACCTTCGCCTTCGTGCCGGTGGTGTGCGGCTCGGCCTTCAAGAACAAGGGCGTGCAGCTCTTGCTCGACGCGGTGATCAACTACCTGCCGTCGCCCCTGGACATTCCCCCGGTCGAGGGCACGCACCCCGATCACGAAGACCGGAAAGAGTCGCGCAAGCCCGACGACGGCGCGCCGTTCGCCGCCTTGGCATTCAAGATCGCCAACGACCCGTTCGTGGGCAACCTGACCTTCTTCCGCGTCTATTCCGGCACGCTCGAGAGCGGCACCACGCTGCTCAACTCGACGCGCCGCCAGAAAGAGCGCATCGGCCGCATCTTGCGCATGCACGCCAACAAGCGCGAAGAGCTGAAAGAGTGCCACGCCGGCAACATCTATGCGGCCGTGGGCCTGCGCGACACCCGCACCGGCGACACGCTGTGCGACGACAAGCACCCGGTGGTGCTCGAGCGCATGACCTTCCCCGATCCGGTGATCTCCATCGCCATCGAGCCGAAGACCCAGGCGGACATGGACAAGCTGGGCATGAGCTTGCAGAAGTTGGCGCAGGAAGATCCGTCGTTCCGCACCTTCACCAACGAAGAGACCGCGCAGACCATCATCGCCGGCATGGGCGAGCTCCACCTGGAGATCATCGTCGACCGCCTGAAGCGCGAGTTCAAGGTCGAGGCCAACGTCGGCAAGCCGGAAGTGGCGTACCGCGAGTGCATCACCCGCGCGGTCGATGCCGAGCACAAGTACGTGCGCCAGTCCGGTGGTCGCGGGCAGTACGGCCACGTGTGCATCCGGCTCAAGCCCTCGGAGCGCGGGGCCGGGTTCGTGTTCGTCGACTCGGTGGTCGGCGGCGCCATCCCCCGCGAGTTCATCCCGTCGGTCGAGAAGGGCATCCGCGAAGCTCTGGGCCGCGGCGTGCTGGCCGGCTACCCCATGGTCGACGTCGAGGCCGAGCTCTACGACGGCACCTACCACGACGTGGATTCGTCGACGCACGCCTTCGAGATCGCCGGCTCGCTGGCCTTCCAGGATGGCGCCAAGCGCGCAGGCATGCAGCTGCTCGAGCCGATGATGAGCGTCGAGGTCGTCACGCCCTCGGACAACATGGGCGACGTGATCGGCGACTTGAACTCGCGCCGCGGTCGCGTGCTGGGCATGAACCAGCGCGGCGCCACCACGCAGGTCATCGCCGCCGAGGTGCCGCTCGCCACCATGTTCGGTTACGCGACGGACTTGCGCAGCAAGACTCAAGGTCGGGCCACGTACACCATGCAGTTCTCGCATTACGAGCCCGTTCCGAACTCGGTGCAGGAAGAAATCGTGGCGAAAGTCCGCGGGAAGTGAGGCAGGGAAATGGCTAAAGAGAAATTCGTTCGCTCCAAGCCCCATGTGAACGTGGGCACGATCGGTCACATCGACCACGGCAAGACGACGCTGACGGCGGCGCTGGTCAAGGTCCAGAGCAAGAAGAACCTCGCGAAAGAGATCCGCTACGCGGACATCGCGAAGGGCGGCATCGTCCGTGACGACAGCAAGACGGTGACGATCGCGGTCAGCCACGTGGAGTACGAGACGGCTGGCCGTCACTACGCGCACGTGGATTGCCCCGGCCACGCGGACTA
>JAKLKA010000047.1 GCA_023150915.1 Polyangiaceae bacterium | reverse complement strand
GTCGGCTGGCGCTGGCGGCGGCGCGGCCGGGTCGGCTGGCGCTGGCGGCGGCGCGGGTGGGTCGGCTGGCGCTGGCGGCGGCGCGGGTGGGTCCGGTGGTAGTGGGGGAACCGGGGGCGGCGCGGGGACCGGCGGCACGGGCGGGGCTGCCGGCGGCGATTGCCCGGGATGGCAGCGCATCTTCGAGGAGCCTGGGACCTATTCCGCCGTCACCGCGGCTGGAAAGGACGTATTCATCTTCGGCCTCACCGGTGGCAAGCGCTTCGACGGAAGCGTCTGGAGCAGCGTGGCGGGTAGCCCCACCGTCGGCATGAGCGCGCGGGCCTGGGCGTTCACGCCGAACGATCTCTGGGTCACCGGAAAGGCGATGAGCCACTTCGACGGCACGGGCTGGACGCAGACGACGCTGGCTGCGGCGCCGGGGGCGCTCTTCGCGCTCGACTCCTCGAAGCTCTGGGCGCACGCCTACACGTACAAAGATGCGATCTTCTTCTGGAACGGCCAAGGCTGGTCCAGCATCGCCACGCCGAGCAACTGCAGCTCGCTCTGGGCGCGAAGCACGAACGAGGTGTACTGCAGCTTCACCGGCCACGCCGCCCGTTGGGACGGAACGAAATGGACGGATGGACCGGCGGGATCCCAAGGCACTCTGGCGGGAATCAGCGGCAAGCTGGTGAGTTTCGCCGCGTTCCGGAGCGGGACCACCATCCCCAGCTTCAGTGCGACGCTCTGGGACGGCACCTCGGCGAGCATCGAGACCGAGACCACGCCTCTCACGGGCTCGACGGAGCCACTGTCGATCGTGCGAGCCACCGCTTCAGCCGGCGGCGAAGTCTGGGTGGCTTTGATGCTCGACCCGCCGGGGAATCTCAAGGACGCCGCGACCCGATTCCTGCGCCGCGGCGCAGACGGCAAGTGGGTCGCGGTCGACTCCTGCAAGGGCGTGAAGCCCCGCGACTTCTGGCTCGCCACCGACGGCACGCGCTACGTGGTCGGTCACGACACGCTGGACCCGGGCAAGGCGGTCGTGATGAAGAAGAACTGACGGCGGGATCCGCCAGCTCACTCGACCGCGATGAGGGGTTCCGCCTCGACGAGCTCCCGCGCGTGACGCCCGCTACGGCTTGCTTGCGCCGAAGGTGATGCGAACGCTCTTGCACATCGCGAGAACGAACTGCCAAGAACACCGAGACGAAGGGTACGCGCCCAGGCAGCAGGGGTCGAGAGCGATCGCGAACCGTTGCTCGACAGCGGCCAGAGTGTCTTCGACCCGTGTGGCGCTGACGCGGAGTGCGCAAAGTACCTGGCTTGCCTGGTCACCGATCGATCGCTTGGCCCTCGGGGCACAGCTCAGCGCGTGGTGGTCGGGTTGCAAGAAGCCGTGCAACGTCGGGCGCGTCTGGTCCTGCAACTGTCGGCGCGAAGCTCCGGGTTGCGCTGCCCCCGGTCTCTTCCCCGTCCCCGCCCACGGACCCTCAGGGGCCCAGCGTGGCAAGAGGTGGCGGGTGCGCCTCGGGCGCCCGGCCCCGGGGGGTCGGGCCGCTGGCAGCCACCGCCCCGCTCGCGGTACCTTGGGCGCCACGATGACGACGCTGAACGCTCTCGCGGGCACACGGTGGCAGGGGCGCGGCGAGCTGTGGCTCGACCCGCTGGGCGATCAGGCCGCTGTGTGTGACTGCACGCTCGCGGTCCAGGACGGCGCGGTCACCTACCACTGGAGTCACGAGAGCACGCCCCACACGGGCACCCTCGCGCTGCGCCCCGGTGGCGCAGACTTCACCGACACATTCCACTCACCCGTGGCCATGGCGTGCCGCGACGAGGCCGACCGCTGGGGTCTGTTCAGCGTCTTCGGAACGTACTCCGGTGGCGAAGGGCCGGTGTGGGGCTGGCGCATCGCGCTCGCGCTGCGCCCCACGGGCGAACTGGTGCTCCAAATGACGAACGTCGCACCCTGGGGCGAAGAGGTACGCGCGGTTCGGATGACGTGCGCGCGGAGCTGATGGCCGCAGCCTGAAACGGCGCAACCGCGGGCCGTCGCCGCCGCGACCAGGCGGCGACTTCATCGACTTCGCAGGCGAAGCCCCACCAAGAACACCTCCGAGCTCACCGAGCGGGTGCCCGACGGACGGATGGTCTGCTCCTTGTCGTAGTGGGCTTTGACCGCGGCCCGCGCCGCCTGAAAGTCGCCGCTCATGAACAGCTTGCCCACGTAGGCACTGCCCGGCTTGCCCAGCGCCACGGCGACCTCGAGCCCGCGCATGAAGAGCTCGAAGCTCTGGGTCTGATCGCGAACCTTGTTGCCGCTGGTGCTCGGCGCCATGTCGCTCAGCACCACGTCGTAGGGCGCGAAGGCCGAGAGCGCGTCGTTCGCCAGATCGAGGGCGTCGCCCTGGATGACCCGCACGTTCTCGGGGAACGCCTGCTGGATATTCGAGAGATCGATGGAAAGCACGCGCCCCCGCGCCCCCACCCGCTCGGCAGCGTACAGCGACCAACTGCCGGGTGCGGCCCCCAGATCGAGCACGTGCTGCCCCGACGCGAGCAGCCGCAGCCGGCGGTCGATCTCTTCCAGCTTGAACACGCTGCGCGCGGGGTAGCCCTTGGCCTTGGCTTCGAGAGTGCGCGCGTCGGCGCGCGCGTAAGGGTTGCGGCGGTGGCTCACGGCGCAGTCCAGACGTAGCCTGCCACGCCCTCGTCCTTGTAACCCAGCGTGGTGACGGCCTGGTTCTTCTCGGCCAGGCTCGGGGTGAAGAAGTGGCTGCTCGACGGGTGGCTCATGCGATAGAGCGGCACCGCGCCACACACCGCGCTGGTAGCGACGTAGCCCATCACGCCTTCGAGCTTGCTCCCGGGTGAGCCCTCGCAGGTCGCGCTCTGAGTGTAGAAGTGCTTGCCGTTCGAGAGCACGCAGCGGTGAAACGGCACCAGGCCGGGCGTGCTCGCGGAATAGAGATAGTAGAAGTTCTGGAACTCGAGCGTGAACCCGCAGCACCCTGCCTCGGTGAGGTTGGTGGTGTAGAAGTGCTCGCCGGACTTGTACGAGCGGTGCACCCCGACGCGACAGTTGGCGAAGTCGTCGCAGTTGTTGTCGCAGTTGTCGTCCTTCAGGTTGCACGTCTCGGGCGGTGCTTTCGCGCAGGTGCACTGCGGCTCGGTCTTGCAGGTCGCGTAGTTCATGCACGATTGGGGCTGAGCGGCGCTGCACGCGCCCCACACGCCGGCGGCGCAGGCTTGCGTGCCGGTGCCACAGGTGGTGGTGCACGACTGCGAAAGGCCATCGTCGACGGTGCCGTCACAGTCGTCGTCCTTGTTGTTGCAGGTCTCGGGTCCGCAGCTGCCCCCGGCTCCCCCGCCCCCCGCTGCACCGCTGCCCCCGGCGCCGCCGCTTGCGCCACCCGCGCCGCCGCTTGCGCCACCCGCGCCGCTGCCGCCGCTGCCGCCGCTGCCGCCGCTGCCGCCACCCCCGACGGCCCCACCCCCGTCCGGCCAGACCGAAGCGTCCGAGTCGATGCCCCCCCCGCCGCCCGTTCCGCCCGATGCGCCGCCCGAGCCGCTGGGGCTCTCGCTGTCGGTGGTCGTGCCCGAGCACGCGACGACGACCAGGCCCATCACCAGACCCAAGGCGCGCATCACGCAAGCGTATCAGGTCAAACGAGGGTGACCAGAAAGCTCTTCATGGGCTCGGGGCCGTCCGGGCCGTCGGGGCAGTCGAGGGGCGAGGGCAGATCTTTCAGCTGCCGCACCTCCGCGCCAGCGCTGCGGGCAGCCTCGTGCAGCGTCCGACGCATCCGCTCGCGGCTGGTCTTGCGATGGTTGGTGACGGCGAGCAGGCGCCCGCCGGGCTCGAGCAGTGCCAGGGCGTCGGCCGCCACCCGTCCATAGTCCCGGTCGACGTCGAAGGTGGCGCGCTTGCTGCGCGTGCCGAAGCTGGGCGGGTCCAAGATCACCAGACCAAAGCGGTCTTGGCGACGTCGCGCGCGCCCCAGCCAGGCCACGCAGTCCTCGTGATGAAAGCGGTGCTGCGCGGGGTCGAGCCCGTTCTCCTCGAAGGCCGCTCGCCCGCGATCGAGCGCAGGCCGCGAAAGATCGATGCTGACCACCTCGCGCGCGCCGCCCCGGGCGGCTGCCACGCTGAACGAGCAGGTGTACGAGAACAGATTCAGCACTCTCCGCCCCCCCGAGAGCCGCCGGATCCGATCGCGGTTGTCGCGCTGGTCGACGAACAGCCCGGTCGACGGCCCGTCGGCGAGTCGCACAGGAAAGCGCAGCTCGCCCTCGGTCACCACCAGCTCGGGCTCGGCCGGCTCGCCGGCAATCGGCAGCGGCGGCGCGTTCCTGTCGCGGTCGACCTGACGTTGATCGGCGCGTTCGCGCAGCTTGAGGTACACGCCCCGCGCGCCGAGCACGAGCAACGCCCCCGCGATCTCGCGAGCGCGCCCCGCGGCCTCGTCGCTCGAGACCGCGAGCACGGCGTGGTCGCCGTAGCGATCGACGACCACGCCCGGCAGCTCGTCGCCGGCGCCGTTGACCCACCGATACGCGGAGGCGTGCTCGAACAGCGCGGCCCGCAGACACAGCGCATCGGCCAGCGCCGGGCCGAACGCCGCGGGCAGCCCCGCTTCGCCGCGCGCGACCCAGGCAGAGAGCGACTCGGGCACCGGGCACTCGAAGCGCCGCCCGAGCGACGGCAGGTCGAGCGCGCAGGCGTGCAGCATCAGACGGTTCGCGCGCGCGCCGCCGTAGAGCCGATCGCCGGCGATGGGAGCGCGGACCGCCGCCAGCTGCGCCCGCAGCTGGTGCGTTCGGCCGGTCTCGGGCGACAGCTCGACCAGCGCGCGGCCGCCGGCACGCTCGAGCACGCGATAGCGCGCCACCGAGCGCTGGCCCCCGCGGGGCACCACCCGCGTCACGCCCCCCTTCTGGGGGGAGAGCTGGTGCTCGAGCACGCCCCGGGGCGACAGCCCGGGATCGGTCACCGCCGCCAGGTAGGTGCGGCGGGCCCGATGCCCCTCCATGTCGCCGGCCACTGCCGCGTTCAGCTCGCGGCGGCGCGTGAACAGCATCACGCCGGAGGCATCTTTGTCGAGCCGCTGATGCACACCCAGGTAGTCGGGCTCGCCGCGGGCCACGAGCCACTCGCGGAGGCGGGTGACCAGATCGTCCGCGCGCGCCTCGTCGCCGCCGTGGACCACGATGCCGCGCGGCTTGTCGACCACCAACACGTCGCCGTCACAGGCGACGACGCGGGCGTCGAGCCACACCTAGGCTTCAGCCCTTCTTCTTGCCGCCGTGGCGCTTGACGGCGCCGCGCACGAACACGAGCGAGTTCTTCGAGCCGGGGATGCCGCCCTCGACGAACAGCAAGCTGTCGTCGGCAGAGACCTTCACCACGCGCTGGCTGTAGACGGTGACCTTCGCGTTGCCGTGCTGGCCCGGCATGCCGACGCCCTTGAGCACGCGACCCGGGGTCATGTTCGTGCCGATCGACCCGCCGTGACGCTTGTACTCGTGCGTGCCGTGGGTCTGCACCTGGCCAGCGAAGTTGAAGCGGCGCATGACGCCGGTGAACCCACGCCCGCGGCTGGTGCCCTGCACGTCGACGTGCTGGCCCTCTTCGAACACGCTGTCGAGCTTGACCTCGGCGCCGAGCTCGAAGCTCGCGGCGAACTCCGGGGTGCAGCGCAGCTCTTTCAGCCAGCGCTTCGGCGAGACGCTCGCCTTCTTGTACATGCCCGCCTGCGGCTTCTTGGTGTGCTTGTCCTTGCGGTCGGCAAGGCCGAGCACGAGCGCGTCGTAGCCGTCCTTCTCTTTGGTGCGCTTGCCGACGACGACGGGACGAGCCTCCACCACGGTGCACGGAATGACGGAGCCGTCGCTGGTGAAGACCTGAGTCATGCCGAGCTTGCGCCCGATGACACCCGGATGCGTGTTCATTGTTCGGTCTCTCTTTCGTCGTCGCAGGCGGGCCTTTCGGCCTACCGGAAATTGGGCTGCGGGAAGTAGTGTATTTCCGGCCCTCGCGCAAGCGGCGCGGTGGGGCCCCCTCGCCCATTGACGAGCCCCCGGGCGCGTGCATAATCCCCGCCCCCAGCCGGCCGGAGACCCCGCCATGTCGATGATTCACCCCAAGATCGAAGCCTTCGAAAACAGCGCTCTTCGCTCGGATCTGCCGAATTTCCGCGTGGGGGACACGATCGCGGTGCACTACAAGATCGTCGAGGGCGACAAGCTCCGGACCCAGGTCTTCAAGGGCACCGTGATCAAGCGCCACCGCGCCGGCGCCCGCAGCACCTTCACGGTGCGCAAGGTCAGCTTCAGCGTCGGCGTCGAGCGCGTGTTCTTGCTGCACTCGCCGCGTATCGAGCAAATCGACGTGGTTTCCCGCGGCGTGGTCCGCCGCGCGCGCCTGGGCTACCTGCGCAACCTGCAGGGCAAGGCCGCCCGCATCCGCGACGAAAAGGACGTCTGAGCGCTGGGCTCGTCGAGCCGCTAGCGTCCGACACTATCGTGCTACTCCGCTGAGGGCGGACCGGCTATGCTCGGGCCCGCCCGTGATCTGCCGGGTTATCACGGCTTTTCTCGGGTTTCGGAGGACGCCTCGATGATCGCGTGCCCGCGCTGCGGCATTTCCAACCAGCCCACCAGTAAGTTCTGTGCTTCGTGCGGCGCGCCGCTGCCGGCTTCCGGCGTCGGTGCCCAGCCCGCCACCTTTCCAGGTCCCGGCGGCGCTCGGCCGCCCGCGGGCCCGCCCGGTTGGGGTCCGCCCCCCGGCCCTCCACCCGGGGCTCCCCCGCCCGCATACGGCCCGCCGCCGGGTGCGCCGCCGGGGCCTCCGCCCGGTCCTCCGCCCGGCTGGGGTGCTCCCCCACCGCAGTACCCGGGTGCGCCGCCTGGCGCGCCACCGCCCGGTGCGCCCCCCTCGCCCTACGGCCCGCCGCCGGGTCAGTACGGCTCGCCCCCCGGGCAGCCGGGCTACGGCGCACCTCCCCCGGGCTGGGGCCCGCCTCCCGGCGCCCCGCCTCCGCCACCCGCAGGCGCTCCACCACCCGCCGGCCCACCCGGCGGGTTCACTCCGGCGAACGAGCGCTATCGCGTGGGCTCGCCCGAAGGCCTGAACCCGTTCGGCGCCACCATGGCGCCGGATCTCGGGCAGGTGCCGGTCGGGCCACCGCCCGGGCCGCCGCCCGGCGCACCGCCCCCGGCCGCACCGCCTCCGGCCGCTCCGCCGCCAGCGGGCGCTCCGGGTTGGAACGATCCTGCCGCCTTCGCCGCGACCGCTCCCCCGCCCACGGCGGACGAGCACGAGGCCGCGAAGCGCTCCGCGGGGGGCGCGCCGCCAGCGCCCCCGCCGCCCGCACCCGCAGCGGCGCCGCCGTCCGCGGTGCCGCCGGCCCCTTCGGCCAGCCCCCCGGCGCCCGAAGGCGATCGCCCGAGCGCCGCACCCCCGACCGGTGTGTCGCGCACGGCGGCCCAGGTGGCGGTCGATCCGATGGCCATCGCGGCCGACGCACCGCGCACGCTCGCCGGCTTCTTGGTGAGCTTCGAGGGCAACGATCGCGGCACCTTCTGGCCGCTGTATCAGGGCAAGAACGTGATCGGCCGCAAGGCCGCCGTCGAGGGGCTCGACATCGAGATCGATCACCCGACCACGTCGTCGCGGCATGCGGTGGTTCACGCCGCGGCGCGACCGGGCTCGCTCAAGCTCGAGGATCCGGGCAGCACCAACGGGACGTACCTGAACGAAGAGAAGGTCGCGAAGGGGGTGCCCGTCGAGCTGAGAGACGGCGACACGTTGCGCTTCGGCGGGTACACCACGACCGTGAAAATCGTCTGAGCGCGCCCGCGGGCACGCACGAGAGCCGAGATCGAGGGACATGGAAGTTGCGAAGCTGAAACAACCGCCACGCGTCGTGGCCTGGCTGGTGGGCGTCGTCGTCCTGGTGGTGAGCGCCGTGGTGCACGCCGCTCCAGAAGCCCACATCTTGCGCGTCGACCCTCGGGCCGCGAACGAGAACGGCGCCCCCATTCTGACCACCGTGATCGAGCTGGTGCAGACCAAGCGCATCAGCGACGCCACCGTCAATTGCGTCGACGATCGCGGCAGCAGCTACTACCGCTGCCTCAGCGACTCGCTCGAGAAGCCGCAGGCGCTGTACCAGCCCTTCGGTGCTGCCAACGCCGCCTTCCCCCACGAGAACGCGCTGTTCACCGTCAAGGTCGAGGGCAGCGACCAGCCGGCGAAGTACGTGAGCCACACCAAGTGGGGCGCCAGCCTGAATCAACCGGGCGTGGGCACCGCCTGGGTGATCTTGGTGGACGCCGACGCCCGCATCAAAGACGGCTTCGAAGACGCCAAGCAGATCGCCAACGCCTTCATCGGCAGCATGAGCGGCAGCGACATCGTGAACGTCATGTTCTTCAACGACCGCCAGGTGGTGAAGGACAGCAAGTGGCTCAGCGCCGCCAAGAAGGGCCAAGCTCAGCAGTTCGTGAGCTCGGTGACCAGCACCTGGGCGTCGCAAGGTCGCAATCGCTCGCTCGGCACGATCATCAAAGAAGCCGCCACCGACGGCTTCAAGTCGCTGGGGAACGTGGGCGAAGACGTGAAGGTGCCGCTGCACCAGGCCATGGTCGTGATCTCGACCGGGTACGGCGGAGCCGACGCGCTCACCACCGGCCCCGGCGGCATGCAGATCTCCAAGTACATGACCGGCGGCCGCTTCCCGGAAGAGAACACCGCGTTGCCGAAGGCACCGGTGCCGGTGATCAGCATCTTTTTCCCGCCGAAGGTCTACGACGAGTACCGCCAGAACTCGCTCGAGTTCATGCGCGGCCTCGCCAACACCGAGATCGGCGGCTTCTTCACCGTGGTTCAACCCGGCGAGGGCGCCCGGGGCAACACCATCGTGGGCTCGGTGCGGCAGCGCTTCTCGAACATGCACATCGTCAAGTGGCGGGTGTCGTGCATCGAGCGCGGGGTCACGCAGACCTTCGGGTTGGTGTTCAAAGAGGTGAAGCCGCCGATCTTGGGGGACAACACCTTCAAAGACGTGCCCGTGGGCATCGACCCGACCACGTGGCCGCTCGACGTGGACACGCAGTACTCGCAGGACATGGCCAAGCGCCAGGGAGGCGTCCATCCCAACGGGACCTTCAAGCTGTATGGCAACTTCTGCTGGGGCGGCGAGAAGGGGCGGGCCGAGGTCTACTTCCTGCCTGCCGGCCAGCAGGCGCCGGCGGCCCTGGCCGGGGCCGACGTCGAGAAGGCCAAGCGCACACAGCAGCAGTTGATCGCCATGGGCATGAAGGGGCGCGCGGTCGAGGTCAGCGACACCTACGCCGAGTTCGAGGCGCCCGACAAAGAGAAGATCCTCCACGGCTCGGGGGAGCAAGCGGTGGTGCGCCTGGTCGTCTACGACAACAAGGCAAGCCGCACGAGCGGGGTCACGGCCGACAGCATCGTGCAGCTCAAGGGCACGACTCAGCCCTTCCCCATCTTGTGGGTGCTCGGCGGGCTGTTCGGGGTGGTGGTGATCTTGCTCTTGATCGTGGTGATCGTCCGCGGCGGCGGCAAGAAGGGCGGCGCCGCGCCGCCGCCCGCGCCGGTGATTGCAGGCGGCATGCCGCCCTATGGTGGAGGTGGCTATGGCGCGGCCCCGGCGCCGAGCCCGTACGGCGCCCCCGCGCCAAGCCCCTACGGCGCAGCGCCTGCGCCAAACCCGTACGCGGCCCCTCCGCCCGCGGCCCCCAGCCCGGAGTTCATGTACGGCAACCAACCGGCGCAGGCTCCGGCACCCATGCCGGCCGCGGCGGCGCCACCGAACCCGTACGGCGGCCCGCCCGCAGCGGCTTCCCGCGCCACGCTGCAGGGTGCCGCGGGGGTGTTCACGGTGGTGCCCGGTGTCGAGATGCGCGCGGGGCGCGATGGCGCGCAGTGCGGCATCCTGCTGACCGAGCCGCGCGTCTCGGGGGTGCACGCCACCGTGCGCCTCGACGGGGGGCAGCTCCTGGTCCGTGACGAGAACAGCAACAACGGGACCCACGTCAACGGCACACGCCTGAGCGCCGGGGTGTGGACTCCGGCGCCGAACGGCTCGCTGGTCCGCTTCGGGCCAGTCGAGTTCACCGTGCGCCTCGAGTAGCGAAAGGAGCGATCGCCAGTGCTCGGCTCCGCACACGGCGTGGTCGTCGACTTCGCCGAGCTGAGCGATCCGGGTCGTGATCCGTCCAAGCAGGTGAACGAGGACGCCTCGGGGTATGCCGAGACGCCCATCGGTCACCTGGCAGTGGTGTGCGACGGCATGGGGGGGCACGAGGCGGGGCGCGAAGCGAGCCACACGGCGGTGCGCTGCATCATCGACGCCGCGCGCGCCCAGGGACCGGGGGTGCTGCCGGGGCTGGTGCTGAAGCATGCAATCGAGCAGGCCGGCCGGGCCGTATACGCCTTGGGCGGCGCCGCGCAGGCCGCCCACCGGCCCGGCTCGACGTGCGTCGCGGTGCTGCTCCACCCCGGCGGCGCCGAGGTCGCGCACGCCGGGGACTCGCGGGCCTACTTGGTGCGCGACGGTCGCATCGAGCGCCTGACGCGCGACCACTCGATGGTCCAAGAGCTGGTCGAGTCGCGCATGCTGTCGCCCGAGCAGGCGCTCGGGCACCCCGACGCCAACAAGATCACTCGCGCACTGGGGATCGCGCCCGAGGTCGCGGTCGAGGTGCGCCCCGAGCCGCTCGGCCTGGCGCCCGGCGACGTGCTCTTGCTGGCGAGCGACGGGCTCACCGACCTGGTGACGGACCCCGAGCTCCTCGACGTGGTGCGGCGGCGGGTTCAGAACGGGACCGCGGTGGTGTGCCAAGAGCTGGTGGCGCTCGCCAACGCCCGCGGCGGCCACGACAACGTGACCGCGCTGGTGCTCGCGCTGGTCGAGCTGCCACCCGCCACCACGGCGCGGGGTACGGTGATCGATCGCCCGAGTGGGACGTTGATCACCGAGCCGAAGGGCACGCTGGTCGACCCGGACAGCGCGCCGGCCAAGACGCTGTTCGACGACGGCGCGCCGCGGCCCACCCTGCCCGGTTTGACCCAGGTCGACGGCGGCGATCGTCGGACCGAGCCCGGCCTGTCGGCGCGCGCACCGAGCTTCGCCCACGACGAGCCCCCGCACCTTGCGGTGCGACCGACCAGCTCGTCCCGCCTGCTTCTCTGGCTGGCGATCGTGCTCGTGGGCAGCGCGCTGGCGGCCGTCGCGGCGTGGGCGCTGCGCCGCAGCGTGCACCGGGGAGGCGACCGGCAAGAAGAGATGGTGCCCCCTCCCGAGGTCAAAGCCCCACCCAAGCCCGGAAATGTTACGGCGCCGGATGCCGCAGAAACCCCTGCGAACGCTCCACGGGACGACGCCGACGCCGGCTCGTGATTGAGAAGCCAGGTCGGCTTTGTTAGAGCTTCCTTTCGATCCAAGGCAGACGCGATGATCCCCGGCTTCGGCAAGCAGAGCATCACGATCGGTAGCGCCCCGCACTGCGAGATCCACCTGGGCGGTCCGGGCGTCGCGGCAGAGCACGCGCGCATCGTTCACCAGGGCGGCGGGCAGCTGGTGTTCGTCGACGCGGGCACCAGCCAGACCTTCGCGAACGGTCAGCCCATCGCCCCGGGCTCGTCACAGCCCTTCGACTTCCGCACGCAGTTCATGGTGGGGCAGACGCCGGTGCCGAACACGCACCCCGCCCTGGCGCTGATGCTGATGCAGCCCGGCTCGCTGCCCCCCGCCGCCGGCCAGATCGTCTTCGGCCGCGAGGCCGCTCGCGCGCATGTCGTGCTGCAGCACGCCAGTGTCTCGGGCCAGCACGCCACGGTCACGCTGAACCCACTTGCGGTCACCGACCACGGCTCGACCAGCGGCACGTGGATCGCGGGCAACCGCTTGCCCGCCAACCAGGCAACGGCGCTCGATCCCAACGGGCTCGTGGCGATCGGCCCCATTCCCGTGCCGGTGGCCCTGGCAATGCAGCTCGCGCAGTCGCTGGCGGGCGGCGGTGCAGCGGCACAACCCCCGGCCGCCGCTCCCGCTGGCGGCGCCGCCGGCGCGGCGCGCCCCAAGCACAAGACGGTGATCGGGCAGGTCGCGATCGGCGGACCCGGTCAGCCCACCTTCAAGAGCATCGGCCGTACGCCGGACAACGACATCGTGCTGCCGCACCCACAGGTGTCGAGCAAGCACGCGATCTTGCACAAGCTGGGCTCGCAGCTGTTCCTGGAAGATCGCGGCGCCGGCAACGGAACTTACGTGCGCGGCCAGCGCATTCCCCCCGGGCAGCGGGTGCCGGTGGCGAACGGCGAAAAGGTCTTCATCGGCCCGATGCCGCTGCTCATCCAGGTCGAGGCGGAAGAGGTCGCCCTCGTCGTCGAAGACATGGCCAAGTGGGCGGGGCGCCCGCTCTACGAGATCGAGGCCTGGGACCTGGTGATGCAGGTGAACGATCGGGACAACCCCGGTCAGATGAAGACCCTGCTCGATCACATCAGCTTCAAGGCGATGCCGGGCGACCTGATCGCGCTGATGGGGCCTTCCGGTGCCGGCAAGACCACCCTGCTCTTGGCCCTGAACGGGTACCTGCCGCCAACTGGTGGCCAGGTTCGGATCAACGGCGAAGACCTGTACGCCATCTACGACGCGCTGCGCGGCAGCATTGGCTACGTCCCGCAAGACGACATCGTGCACCCCGAGCTGACGGTCTACGAGGCCGTCCGCTACAGCGCGAAGTTCCGTCTGCCCTCGGACTACAGCAACGACGAGATCGACCGGCGCGTGCAGACCACGCTGGCCCAGCTGGGCCTCGAGTCGGTGCAGCACCTGCAGATCGGCAAGCCCGAGAAGAAGATCCTCTCGGGCGGCCAGCGCAAGCGCGTGAACATCGCCATGGAGCTGGTGACCGACCCGGTCATCATGTTCCTGGACGAGCCCACCTCGGGCCTGGCCGCCGACGACACCACCGCGTTGGTCGAGCTCTTGGCGCAGCTGGCGCACACCACCGGCAAGACCATCATCTGCACCATCCACCAGCCGGCAAAGGACGAGTACGAGAAGTTCAACCTGGCGCTGGTGCTCGGGCAGGGCGGCATCCCGATCTATTACGGCCCCACCAAGGACGGCTACCGCTTCTTCGGCAGCTTCCTCGAGCGCCAGGGCAAGCCGAACACGGTCGACAACCCGCGCGACATGTTCGACATGCTGAACCAGCGCGAACGGCCCATCTGGGACGCGCTGCGCGCGCAGAACCCCTACACACCGCGCGTCGTGGCGCGCCAGACCGCCGCGCGGGAGTGGAACGCCGAGTTCTTCAACCCGCAGAACCCGGTCTTCCAGAAGATGTTCAGCGGCCAGCGCGCGGTGGGTGCCGGCAGCCACCAGCAGGGTGTGCCCCGGGGCCGCGGGCGCACCGGCGGCCAGTTCTTCCTGCTCTTCTCGCGCTACTTCAAGACCAAGGTGCGCGACGTCAGCGGCACGGTGATCATGCTGGCCCAGGCGCCGATCATCGGCATCTTGCTGGCGCTGGTCTTCGGCGGGCAGAAAGAGGCCATCCCGTATTGGTGTCTGGGCGCGCTGCAAGAGCTGGGGCGGCGTTCGGGCGGCCTGGGCACCGGGTCGAACGATCTGCTCTCGGGCATGCAGGTCACCACCGACCACTCGGGCGCGGCCTTCTTCTTGGTGGTCGCGGCGGTCTGGTTCGGCACCAGCAACGCCGCTCGTGAGATCGTCAGCGAGCGCGCGATCTACATGCGCGAGCGCATGGTGAACCTGAAGCTGTTCAACTACGTATTCAGCAAGTTCCTGCTGCTCACGTTCATTTGCGTGATCCAGTGCACGGTTCTCTTGGGCATCGTGTTCTTCGCGCTCGGCTTTCACGGCGGCCCCATCTCGTTCGTGATCGAGCTCGGCACCTTGATCATCACCGCGATGAACAGCGTGGCGATCGGGCTCTTGCTCAGCACCATCGTGACCAGCAGCGAGGCGGCCATGGCCCTCACGCCCATCGCCCTCATCCCGCAGGTGGTCTTGGGCGGCATCATGGTGCCCATGACCACCAATTCGCTCCTCGAGTGGCCGATGTACCTGGTGCCGGCGCGCTGGGGCTTCCAGGGCGTGGTGGCTCAAGAGCGCATGGCCATCGCCGGCGACCCGGCGTGGGTCATGGACCTGAAACGCCCCGACACCACCAGCGTCGACAACTTCGTGACGCAGGGGAAGTTCCGCTGCGCCGAGGCCCAGATCGCCAGCATGGACTTCAACGGCGCGTGGGGCTTCAAGGACTACGAGCTGATCTGGCTGCCGCCGGCGGTGCTGTGCGCGATGATGTTCGCGGTCTTGATCTGGATCCTGATCGCGCTCAAGCGGCGCGACAGCATCTAGCGAGCCGACACCTTCACCCCGTCGAAGACCCGGTCGCTCGGGTGCACCACGACCCGCGCACCCGGCTCGAGCCCGGCCACCACCTCGACGCGCCGCTGGGTCCTGAGCCCGAGCTGAACCGGGCTCAGCCGCACCACCTGGCCCTCGACCCGGAACACCGCCCAGCCCGAGTCGCGACGGAAGACCGCGCTCGCTGGAACTTGCAGGGCATCGGCCTTCTCGCGGGTCACGATCTCGGCCTTCACGCGGTAGCCATCGCCGAGCCGTGCCCAGGGTTCGGCCGGCCCCATGGGGTCGAGCACCAAGTTCACTCGCTGCTCTTCCACGCCCAGCGCCGAAAGCCGAGTGAACGCCGAGGGCTCGATGATGCGCACGCGGGCGGGCAGGGGCGCGCCACCCCACTCACCGAGCACGGCCTCGGTGCCGGGCAGCACCTCCACGGCGTCGCTGGTCAGAACGTCGACCACGATCTCGAGGGCCGCCGGATCACCGACCTCGACCAGCGGCGTGCCGGCTTGAACCACCCCCTCGCTCTTGTGAAGCACCTTGAGCACGCGCCCGGCCACCGGTGACTTGACCAAGAACTGCTCTTCGCTGCCGGGTTTCAGCTTCTTTCCCAGCCTTCCAAGCGTGGCCCGCGCCACCTCCACCTCGTAGTCCGCCACTTTGGCCCCGAACCGGGACGACTCGAGATCGGCGTAGGCGGTGCGCTCGGCGAGCTCGGCCTGATCCACGCTCTCGCGAGCTGCGACCCCCTTGTCGGCCAGCGAGCGCGCGCGTTCGATGTTCTTCTTCACGAACTCTTGGTTGGCCTTCGCGCGCTCGACCTGGGCGGTGGCTTGCCGCTGGGCGGCCAGCGCGGCGGCAACGCGCGCCTCGGCACTCTGCTTGCTGCGCTCGTCGAGCAACGGCGGCGCCAGGGGAACGATGCGTGCCACCACGTCCCCCTGCTTCACGCTGTCGCCGGGATCGAGCTCGAGGCGCGCCAAGCTTCCGGTGAGCGGCGCCGAGACCACGTAACGGTCTTTGACTCGGGTCGTACCGTCTTCGTCCACCGTGACGCGCAGCGGGGCCTTCTCGGCCACGGCCAGGTCCACGGGCACGGGCTTGGGCAGCATCGCCTTGACCAGCAGCGCGAGCAACCCAAGGGCCACCGTGGCCAATAGCCCGCGCTTGATCCAGCGTGACAGCGCCCGGCGCCGCTTCGTTTCCTTCCGGTCGTCCATGGTCATTCTCGCGTCTTGAGCACTCCGATCAGATCCAGCTTGTCCAGGCGCCGCCGCACCAGCAGCGCCGACAGCACGGCGGCGATCAGCGCCACCGACAGCGCGATGGCGTAGCTGCGGTCGGTGATCACCACCGGCATTCGCCACTGCTCGGGGTCCACGGTGGAGGCGATCCCGACCACCAGCCAGCGCCCGAACACCAGCCCCAGCGGCAGTGAAAGCAGCACCTGCAGCCCCATCTCGCCCAGCAAAATGGCCGAGATCTCGCCGCGGGTGAAGCCCAGCACGCGCAGGCTGGCCAGGTCGCGCGCGCGGATCGAGAGGGCCACGCGGGCATTGTTGTAGACCACCCCCACGGTGATGGTGGCGGCGAACAGCAAGATGATGGCCGACATGGTGGTGATCATGCTCGCGCTCTGGCTCTCGAAGCGCGCCAGCAGATCCGCGCGACGGGTGACGCTGGCAACGTAGGGCAAGTCCTTCAAGCGCGCGTCGATGGTCTCCGAGCTGGTCGGATCGATCCGCAACAGGGCCAGGTTGACCTTCGGCGTCTCGCCCATGAAGCGCGCCAGCGCGTCAGCCGTCATGTGGCCTTGAAGCCCCATGGCGTCGTCCACCGTGCCAGAGACGACCAGCTGCTTCGTGCCGCGCTGCCCTTCGTGGATCTCGACCTCGACTCGATCGCCGGGACGCACGCGCAGGACCTCGGCCAAGACGTCGGTGAGCACCACGCCGTCGGGCGGCAAGGGGGCCAGCCGAGCATAGCGGTCCCGCAGCTGGCGAAGCTCGCCGCCTTCGGGGTAGCCGAAGATCGCACCATCACGGTGAGCGTGGCCAGAGCGGAACCGCACCGGCACCGCGCGCAGCCCCTCGGCCGCGAGCACGCCGGGGGTATGCGCCAGGTCCGAGAGGGCGCGCGCTGGCCGGGCCTCGATGAACGCCACCGCCACGTCCTCGCGCATTGCCTGGTGGAACTGGGTGTGAACCAGCTCGCGGATGCCGTCGTAGTACCACCCGCCGATCACCATCAGCCCGATCGACACCGAGATGGCGAGGGCCGAGAACACGGTTCGCAGCGGTCGCCGCTGAAGCTCGCGCACGATCATGTGCAGCGACGGTCCGACCACGCGGGCCAGGCCCAAGAGGTCCACCAGCGAACGTCGATAGCGGGCCGGCGCCGGCGGGCGCATCGCCTCGGCGGGCGGCAGGCTGACCACGCTCTGTACCGCGCTGAACGCCCCGAGCAACGCCGCCACCACGCTGATCACCACCGCGGCGCTGGCGCTGGCGCCATCGAAGCGGAAGCTCAGGTTCGGGAACTTGAAGTACACCGCGTACAGGTCGACCATCACGTTGCCGAAGTAGCCCCCCACCCCCACCCCGACGCCCGCGCCGAGCACCAAGATCACCAGCACCAGCTCGAAGAAGTGGAAGCCCACCTCGAAATCCGAGTACCCCAGCGCCTTCAGCGTCGCGATCTCGGGTCGTTGCAGGTGCACCAGGCGCGAGAGCACCACGTTGACCAAGAGCGCGGCGACCATCAGAAAGATCACCGGCAGCACGGTCGAGAAGCTCCGAAGCTGTGCCAGCTCACCGTCGATCGCCCGGTTCGACGGCTGCCAGCCGATGCCGTAGGCGCCCGTACCCCCGAAGGGCTCGAGCAGGCGGTCGAGCGCGTCGATCACCGCGCGCTCGCTGGCCCCCGGCTGCAAACGCACCGACAGAACGTTGAACGCACCCTCCATCTGGAAGGTCGCCGCGATGGCTTCGTCGGCCATCCACATCACCGCAAAGCGATCCGGATCGGGCGAGATGTCGCCGGCGGTGATCGCGAAGACGTATTCCGGGCTCATCACCACACCCGCCACGCGGACGTCGCGCTTCTTTCCGTTCAGCACCAAGGGCAGGCGGTCCCCCGGCTTGATCTTCCGTGCGACCGCGAAAGACTCGAGCAATAGGACCTCGTCGCTGCGGCCGGGCTCGAGCCAGCGCCCGTCTCGCAGGTGAAGTTGGTTCAGAACCTGCAGCTCCTCCGTGCCCACCGACACCACCTGCGCCCGGAGCGGCTCCGACACCTCGGGCAGCGGGACCATGGCCGGTTCGAGCACCCGGCCGTCGGCCCGCGACACCCCCGGCACCTGCTCGACGCGAGACAAGAGGGAACGGGGCGCGCGCTCGAGCCGCGCGAACACGTCGGCGAACCGCTGCCGTTCGTAGTACGCCGACCGTGCGTCCTGGATGGACGTGTGCGTGCCGCGCAAGGTGACGAACGCGGCGATACCCGCCGCGACCACCAGCGCGATGGTCGCCATTTGACCCTTGAGCCGCCACAGGTCGCGGAAGAGCTTGCGGTCCAGGGGCCTCACCATCTCAGCTCCTTGGCCGCCATGCGACGCTCGTTCCGCGCCTCGCCCATCACCCGCCCGTCGTGCAGCGTGATCACGCGGTCGGCCATGGCAGCCACCGGCGCGTTGTGGGTGATCACCGCAGTGGTGGTGCCCAGCTCGCGATTGACGGCCTCGATGACCTCGAGCACGACGATTCCGGTCTGATAGTCGAGGGCACCCGTGGGCTCGTCGCACAGCAGCAGATCGGGGCGCTTGGCCACCGCGCGGGCGATGGCGACCCGCTGCTGCTCGCCCCCCGAGAGCTGCGCCGGGAAGTGATCCATGCGCTCGCCAAGCCCCACCAGGCCGAGCGCGTCTTCCGGTGAGAGAGGGTCGTCGGCGATCTCGGTGACGAGGGCGACGTTCTCGCGAGCGGTCAGGCTCGGAATCAGGTTGTAGAACTGAAACACGAAGCCGACGTGCTCACGACGATAGCGAGTGAGCTCGCGCTCGGTCGCAGCGGTCAGGTCGTGATCGCGGTAGACCACGGTGCCGCCAGAGGGCACGTCGAGCCCCCCCAGGATGTTGAGCAGGGTGCTCTTGCCGCTGCCCGAGGCTCCCAGCAGCACGACCAGCTCTCCGGCGTGCAGGTTCAGGTCCACGCCTCGCAGGGCGTGCACGTCGACGTCGCCCATGCGGTAGACCTTGGTGAGCGCGCGACCTTCGAGCACGGCGGGGTCGACGGACATCGCCCCTTGCCGACTGCAGCGTTCGTGCCGCCGAGAAGCCGCGGACTTCCGCCTGAACCGCGCAGCCCGAGCGTCAGCCCGGAAGCGGCCCGAAATTCCTGCGCCGGATGGGGCCGCCCACGCGCGCCGGCCTCGGTCGAACCCGGGGTGCGGGCGGCAGCCGCGGTTCGAGCGAGAGAATGAACGGGAACGCGATCGACCAGTGCTCGGGTCGGCCGTCGTCGATGGAGGCCATCTCGGGGAAGCGCAGGCGGCGATATGCCCCGGATAAGCACACTGCCGCCTCGGGGGTCAGCGCCACCGGCGACTGGATCACCCGAACGTCGCGAACGCGCCCGTCGTAGATCGCCAGCCGAACCGCGTAGCGCCCGTCGGGCAGCGCGAGGCGCGCTGCACAGGCGCGCACGTCGGGCGCCGCCTGGCGCAAGATCCGCACGATCGGCTCCCGGGCGATGCTCGAGGCTGCGGCGCGCGCGGGCGCCAGGGCCAGGGCGAAGCCAAGCAGCCATGACAGCGGGCGCACCCCTGCCCGACAACCCGAGGCCCAGAGAAGTTCCGAACGAGGTTTCAGGGGAGAGGAGTGAGCGGCCGAGAATGGCGCGGGAGCACGACGTGGAACACCGAGCCCTGCCCCAGCGCGCTCGCGACGTGGATCTCTCCGCCGTGCGCCTGGACGATCTGGCGGGCAATGTACAGGCCCATGCCGATGCCACTCTGGCCGTGACTGGATCGCGCCCGCTCGAATTGCTCGAAGATGCGCCCGAGGTCCGGCGGGTCGATGCCGATCCCGTGGTCGCTGACGGTGAGCTCCACCGCGTCGTCGTCACCGCGGACCCCCACCTCGATGGGCCGACCCGCCCCGTACTTCAGGGCGTTCGACAGCAGGTTCTCGACCACCTGCTCGAGCCGCGTGCGGTCCCAGCTACCGACCAGATCGCCTTCGGCCGAGAGCTCGAAGACCTGCGCGGCAGCTCCCGGCTGTTCGCGCACCCGCTCCAGAACCTCGGAGCAGAGCTCACCCAGAGACACCGGCCCACGCTCGAGCACCAGCCGCCCGGCGCTGATCCGAGAGGCGTCCAGCAGGTGATCGATCAGTCGCTCGAGTCGCTCGGTCTGGCGAATCGCGCCTTGAAGCTTGCGCGAGGCACGCTCGTCGGGCGTGCCGGTGTGCGCCAGGCTCTCCAGCCGAAGCTTGAGCGCCGTCAGCGGGGTGCGAAGCTCGTGGGAGGCAATCGACAGAAACTCGTCCCGGGCACGGATGGCCTGCTTCAACTCTTCGGAGTCCGAATAGGTCCCGAGCCAGCCCATGATGGTGCCGTCGTCGTCGCGCTCGGGCAGCGCCCTGCAGGTGTGCCAGCGCATGGCGCCGTCGAACCCACGGCGCAGCCGACACTCGATCTCGAGCACCTCACCGGATGCCAGCGAGCGCTCCCACGCCCGCACGCAGCGGCGCCGATCGTCCGGGTGGATCGCCAGGACCCAGCCCCGGCCCCGCGAGTGCTCGGCAGACATCCCGGTGTACTCGAGCCAGCGGCGATTGCAGTACTCGAGCGAACCCGCAGCATCGAGGGTGATCACCAGCTCGGGAATGGCCTGGGTGAGGTTCGAATAGCGCTTGTCCGCGACGGCCGCCGCCTCGGTGACGTTGCCTTCCCGTGCCCTTCGGCCCGCCTCGCGCAGCGAAGCCGACAGGTGCGCGATGTGCCGGTCGCGCCGCGAGAGCTCGGCGGCGGTGAGCACCTTCGTCCGGATCACGTCCCGATCGACCGGCCGATGGACGTGGTCGACGGGGGCGGCCACGTTCCCACGGTAGACGCTGGCGGGGTCCGCTTCGCGCCCGATCACGAAGACGATCGGCACTTTTCGGCTGCGCTTGCGCTTGCGCAGGGCCCGCGCCAGCCCGAAGCCGTCCAGCTCGGGCACGCTCGCGTCGATCACGACCACGCCAAAGTCCCGTTCCGCAGCGCGCTGCAACGCTTCGCTCGACGACGACGCAAGCATGCAGCGATACCGCGGCGCACCCAAGGCCTGTCCCAACATCCGCAGCTTCTGGCGGCGTCCGCTCGCGACCAAGACGTCGATGGCGTCGCCGTCCTCGCGTGCCGGCGACGGCTGCCGCCGCCTCCTCGTTTCCCCCATGGTCCCCCTCCCCCTGCGACGCGCCCCTGCTACGCACAGCCGCACCCTCCAGCATACGCTCGACCCGGCGGCGAGTGAAAGCGCGGCATGTGTCTCCTTGCGACACTCGCCCCACCCACGACTCGCCGGGGTTCCATCACGTGTCGCCGCGGCATGCCTCTTGCAGAACCGATCGACATGCTGTGCGTGCGCGATGTGATGACCGCCTGGCCCGTCGCCGTAGGGCCGGATCGAAGCGTCGCAGAGGCTCGGCACATGGCCGAAACCTGGGGCGTGCACCACCTGATGGTCACCGTGGACGACCTCTTGGTCGGCGTGATTTGCCAGTGCGACCTCGCCGATGCGAGCGAGCGGGAGCTGGTCGAGCAGCACATGCAGTCGCCCTTCGTTTTCGTGTCGCCGAACGCCAGTGTCGAGGTCGCTGCGGCGACGATGGTCGCACAAGGCGTCGGTTGCCTTCCGGTCCTGGACGACGGCGGCCGGCTCGCGGGCCTGGTGACGCGTCGTGATCTGAGACATGCGGGCGCCCTCCCCGGGACCATGGGCTTCGATGCCTGCGCTGCCTGCGGCGAAACCCACGCGCTGGTCTGGCCAGCTCGCGGCGGCGCCGTGGTGTTCTGCGCAGCCTGCATCGATCGCGCGCAGCCCCCGGGGGACTTCACCGTCACCACCCTGGGCGGCAGCGACTGAAGCTCACCACCTTCCAGATTTCTCTCCGCGCCCGCTTGACTTCCCGATCCCGTGGCGTGATGTTTGTAGGAAGGAGGGTCGCGGCCAAAGTGGTCGCAACGTGCCGGGTACACACCATGGCCGCCACGCTATTAGTGCTCGACGAAGGGGGTCGCGTCGCACCCGCGGTGCTGGCGGCGCTCGGGCGGCGCTTCGACGTCCAGCGCGTCGCACGGCTGGGCGAGGCCGAAGGCAGCTACGATCTGGCGGTGATCGGCCCTGGCGTGCGCGACTGCGGCGGCGCGTGCCGCGCGCTCCGCGATGCCGGGCTCGCAGCGGCGGTCGTGGTGCTGTCGTCGTCCGGGAACATGGCAGAGGCACTCGCGGCCCTGAGGGCCCAGGCCACCGACTTCGTGCCCACCGGGGACGACCCAGACAGCGTCATCGAGCGCATTTCCGCCGTGATCGACGACCGGGCGCTGGGGCGCGAGCTCAACCGCTTGCGGGGGTTCGCCGCCGAGCCGGCCCGCCCCACCGACCTGACTGGCGAGAGCCCGGCGATGCAGCAGCTGAAGAAGCGCCTCGCGCGCGTCGTGGGCTCCGACGTCACGGTGCTCGTCACGGGCGAGAGCGGTACGGGCAAAGAGGTGGTGGCGCGCTCGTTGCACGCTCGTGGCCCGCGTCGCGACCGGCCTTTCGTGACCGTCAATTGCTCGTGCATCCCCCACCAGCTGCTCGAGAGCGAGTTCTTCGGGCACGCGAAAGGGGCCTTCACCGACGCCACACGCGATCGCACCGGCCTGTTCGTGCAGGCTTCGGGCGGGACCCTCTTCTTGGACGAAGTCGGAGAGCTGCCGCTCGATCTCCAGCCGAAGCTGCTTCGCGTGCTGCAGCAGCGCTCGGTCCGTCCGCTCGGCTCCACGCGCGAGGTGCCCTTCGACGCGCGCCTGATCGCCGCCACCAGCAAGCACCTGGAGCGCGAGGTGATCGAGGGCCGGTTCCGAGAGGACCTGTTCTTCCGCCTCAACGTGCTGCAGGTGCGGGTTCCGCCGCTGCGCGAACGCGGGCTCGACGTGCTGCTGTTGGCACAGCACTTCATCCACCGCGCTTCGAGCGCCACTCGGCCCATCGTGGGGCTCACCCCCGGCGCGGCCCGCGCGCTGCTCTCGCATGCGTGGCCCGGGAACGTGCGCGAGCTCGAGCACTGCATCGTGTCGGCCATCGCGCACGCCAGCAACGACCACATCCGCGCCACGGACTTGCCGGCGGAACTTCAGCCCGAGCGGTCCGCGGTGGCCCCGGGCGAGTGCGAGCTCTTGCCGCTCGCCGACGTCGAGCGAAGCTACATCCTGTCGGTGTTGAAGTCGGTGGGCGGCAATCGCGCCCGCGCCTCGCAACTGCTGGGCGTCGATCGAAGCACGCTCTACCGCAAGCTGAAGCAATATGGCCCAGCCGAAGGGTCACGCCCGCCGCCAGCGCCCACCACGGACACCCACGCCTGATCAGCGCCGCGCCCGGTCGAGGCCCAGCCGCTCCAGCTTTCGATACAAAGTCGCGCGGTCGATGCCCAGCTTCTTGGCGGCCTGCACTTTGTTGCCGCCGACGGCCCGCAGCACCACCTGAATGTGGCGGCGCTCGACCTCTTCCAGCGAAGTGACTTCGATCATGTCGGGCTTTCCGCTGCGGCGCGGTGACCGCACGGCCGTCGGGAGCTCTTCGAAGCCGATGCGCCCGCCGTTGGCCAGGGCCACCGCGGCCGTGATGGCGTTCTCCAGCTCCCGCACGTTGCCCGGCCAGTGATACGAGGTGATCAGCCGCTCGGCCTCGGCAGTCAACGCGTGGGCGACACCGTCGGGAGCCCGAAGGAAGTGCTCCGCGATCGCCAAGATGTCTTCCGCACCCCGCTCGCGCAAGGGGGGCAGGTGGACCTGCAGCACCTTGATCCGGAAGTAGAGGTCTTCGCGGAACTGCCCGATGCGTGTGGCGTGTTGCAGGTTCTTGTTGGTGGCGGCAACGATGCGCACGTCGCTCTCGATTTCTTCTGCCGAGCCCACCGGACGCACCAGGCGCTCTTCCAGCACTCGCAAGATCTTGGGCTGCAGGTCGAGCGGCATGTCGCCGATCTCGTCGAGGAACAGGGTGCCGCCGTGAGCCAGCTGGAACAGCCCCTTCCGACTCTCGGTGGCTCCGGTGAACGCGCCGCGGGCATGACCGAACAGCTCGGACTCCAGAATCTCGTGCGGCACCGCGGCGCAACTCATGGCGATGAACGGGCCGCTGCGCCGATCGCTGCCGTGGTGGATGGCGCGGGCGGCCAACTCTTTGCCGGTGCCGCTCTCACCGGTTATCAGCACGGTCGAATTCGTCGCGGCCACCCGTGCCAGCTGCGCGCGCACTTCGTCCATGATCGCGCTCGGCCCCACCAGCCCGTGCGCCAACGCCTCGACCGGCTCGAGCGGCGCCAGCCGGGACGAGATCGGCGGCACCCGGTCGCGATCGAGCGCCTTGTCGACGGCGTCCGCCAGCTGAGTCATCCCCACCGGTTTGGTGATGAAGTCGAACGCCCCGGCACGCAGCGCCCCCACCGCCGCGTCGACGTCACCGAACGCGGTCATCACCACCACAGGCACGTCCGGCCGGTCACCCACCACGATCCGGCAAAGGTCTATCCCGCTCATCCCCGGCATCTTCATGTCGGTGAGCACCAGACCGAGGTCTTCCCGGTCGATCTCGCGTAGCGCCGCCTCGCCATCGGACTGCGGCACCGCGGTGTGGCCCAGGTCGGCGAGGGTGTCGCACAGCGCGAGGCGCGTGTCCTCGTCGTCGTCCACGACCATGATCGTGGCCGCCGCCCCCCGCTCGGTGCCCGGGGCGAGTCGCCTCTCGGGAATCATTGTCGAACGATTGGGCGGGACCATCGAAAACGCAACTCCTGTCGCGTTCTGCCACGACACGCCGTCGCTCACCTCGGCCGGACGGTGGCCGCGAGAAGCTCGAGCAACACTTGGAGCCCAACGGGTTTCTGCAGCACGCCTGCGACACGCACGGGCAGATCGGCGCGCTCCGCAGCCGCCGTGAGCACCAGCACCGGAATCGACTCGAGCTCGGGATCCGCGAGCAGATTGCGGCGCAGCGCCCAACCGTCCATCTGCGGCATCCAGAGGTCGAGGATGATGGCGCTGGGGCGGTGCCCGGCTTTGAGGTAGTCGAGCGCTTCGCAACCATCGCGACGAGTGACGACGGAGTACCCCTCGTCGCTCAACACGTCCGCGAGCGCGTCCCGAATCGCGATGTCGTCGTCGACGACGAGCAGCATGGGTAGCGCAGTCATCACCCGGCTCCGCGCGCCGGCTTCAGCATACCCCTCGCCTCGCGAGCCAACCAGTGTCGCGGATTGCATCACGCCAGGCCGTGCTCGAGCTCGGAAGGACAATACCTCACCGCGACCAGCCCGGACCGCGCGTTCTTCACGAATCCGAGCTCTCCGGATTTCCAGCTCAAGACGTCGCGCAGGCGTTCACGCATCTGTCGACGGATTTCCACGAACACGGAGCGCGCGCTGACCACACCCATGTCGACCAGCGCTTCGCCCAGCGGGCAGTCCCAGCGCAGCGCCCGTTCGATCGCCAGCTCGATGTATGCCGGTGTCGCCTGGCCGAGTCGCACCAATCGCTCCCCCAAGAGCTCGCATTCGTCGGAGCACGCCGTGAACACCGGCGCGCCGTCATCGAAGAACACGCGTGTCTCGCGCCTGGGCGTGCGGGCGATCAGCAGGCCCGAGGCGCGCGTCTCGATCAGCTGGCGCACCATCTTTCGAGTCGCGGCCGGCGTCAGCCGGCGCCGCTCGGGCAGCTCGGCGGGCTGGCCGAAGTGAAAGGCCAAGAGGCCGCGCCGGCGCTCGATGCTGGCGGGCAGCGATGGGTCGTGCTCGAAGGGCGCGCCCTTGGCCAGCGCGCGGGCCTCGCGCGCCACGCTGGCCGCGCGTCGGGACTCGATACCCACGCCGGGTGGCAAGCTCGGTCGCGGGCCTGCGGTTCGACGCGCCCGCACCACCCCCCGCACTGTCGAGGCCACGCTCGGGTTTCCCTCGGACTCTGCCTCCCGCAGGGACCGGGCCAGTTGCTCTCGTCCTGCGCGATGCCCCAGCTCTCGAGTGGCCCGGCCGAGCGCGTGCGCGAAGTCGCCGGCCGACGCGAAGCGGTCGTCGGGACGCTGCGCCAGGGCCTTCTGCACCACCCCGGCCAGCGGACCCGGCAAATCCGAATCGAGGCCCCGAGCGTAGCCCGCGTAGTTGGCGGCCAACGTCGCCAGCTCATGGTCACGGGCGAATGCTCGGCGACCCGTCAAGAGCTCGAGCAACACCACCCCGGCCGCGAACAGGTCGGTGCGCGCATCCAGCGGCTCGCCGGCAAGTTGCTCCGGGGCCATGTACCCGATCTTGCCTTGGAGCGCGTTCGCGCAAACTGACCGATCGCCGCGAGTGATCAGCGCGATGCCGAAGTCGCCGAGCTTCACGTCCCCGTCCGAGGTGAGCAAGATGTTGTTCGGCGACACGTCGCGGTGGACCACGCCCATCGGCGCCCCGTCGTCGTCTCGGAGATCGTGCAGGGCTGCCAGGCCCTCGAGCAACTGAAACACGACGTGCGTCGCGGCGGCGGGCCACATCGGCCCGGCGCCGCGATTGAGCAAATCGGCCACCGACGGCCCGGCGACGTATTCCATCACGAGAAACGGCTCTTGCTCGTGGACGTCGAGCGCGAACGTGTGGATCAAGCGGGGGTGGCGAGCCCGCATGCCGAGCAGCGCCTCGTCCGAGAACATCAGCACCGTCTGCGGGTTGGCGGCCAGGGCCGGCAGCATGCGCTTGAGCGCGACCTCTCGGCCGTCGGGCGCCGTCGCATGCCAGACCGCCGCCATCCCACCGCGCGCGATCACGCGATGCAGCGAGTAGCCGGCAAAGCGCTCGATGCGCTGGCGTCGCGACTCGACCGGAGCCGCGTCGTCGTCCGTGTCCGGCGGCCGAACGAGCCTCAGCTGCGCGCCTTTTCCCCCCAAGACCATCTCACGCTCCCCGTCGGGGCGGGCCTTGGCCCGCCCGTGGTTCCCTTCCACTCGCCACCGCGCGTGCCACCCAGAAGAGCACGCTGCCAGCCGTGACGACCCCGACCAATCGCCCGTTTTCGCCGATGACAGCTGCGCGCGAGCAGCCCGAGCTGGCCATCAGCGCGCACGCCTCTGCAATGGACGCTCCGGCCGCCAGGCGCGCACGCACGGGGACCATCAGCTCGTCGACGCGCGACGGGGTCGCGGAGGGCAGCGGCCACCCGTCGGGGTCTGCTTCTTCGCCCGGCGAGCTCCCGCGATCCACGCGCCCTGGACACCACTCGGCCGCGATGCGCTCGCCCGCGAACACTCCCACCGGCCGACGCGAGTCGTCCACCACGATGATCTCTTCGCCCCCAGCCTCGCTCAGCTCGACCAGCGCTGCGCGGATCCCGACGCCCGAAGGGACGGTGACCGCACGCGTCATCACCGTGTCGACCGGCAGGCCCGGATCGATCGGGTTCAGCGGATAGGACGCAGGAGACACGCTCGATGGGTGAAGCACCTGTCGTGCCAGCACCGGGGCGCCGGAAGTACCGCCACGCCCACCGGTGGCGCGAGGCAATGCGCACCAACTGGGGCGTGCTGCCACGGACGGCGCCGAGAAGCGACGCGAGATCGGGCACAGCTCCGCTGGAATGCCTCTTGCTGAGAGCAGCCCTGCGCCGGCCGCCGCTTCGGCGCAGAACGGAGGAGGGAATGATCCAGGCCATTCAACCGGTGGGGACGGGCTCGGCCCGAGACGAGTCGGAGCTGCCCCGCGTCGCTTCCATAACGGGCTTGCTGCGTCTGCCCCCGGTCGTGACGGCATCGACGGCCCTGACTCGCGCCGCAGAGTTGCTGGTCCGGCCCGGCTCCAGCATGCTGGTCGTGGTCGACGAACGCAGGCGTCCGCTCGGCGTCGTCACCGCGACCGAAGTGCTGGCCCTGGCGCGGCGGCTGACTCCGGCGCGCTTCGAGCAGGCGACGGTCCTCGACGCGGCCCGCTCGGGCGGTCGATTCGTGCCCGAGACGTCCACCCTGCGCTCGGTGCACGCCGCCCTGCTGGACGAGAACCGCGACTTCTTCGTGGTCGTCGACGCCGAGGGCCGGTTGGCCGGGATGGTGACGGCCATGGACGTGCTCGAGGCCCTCGAGGGGGCCCCCCCCGTCTCCGGGACCTGGCCGATCGCTGCGCTTCACGCCGGCCGGTGAGCCCACCAAGCTCCTCCTCCCGGACCGCTGGTTCCGGTTAGACTGCATCGAGGAGCACCAGCTTTGGGGGGACCCGTTCCAAGCGAGCCCAGTCGTGATCCGCCGACCGTGTCGGCGTGGCGGGCCAGCCTCACGCACGTGTTGCTCTTGTCCTGCGGCGCGGTGGCTGCCGCCATGGCGGTGGCCGCGGGCGTCACGTTGCAGGGCGGGCCGGGCCGGGCGTTGGTGCAGGGGGTCGCCGTGCTCACTGCCCTCGCGAGCGCGCTCGAGTACCGGCGGCCTCGCCTGCCGGCGCGCGCACGCTCGTGGCTGGTCGTCAGCGTGATGTTCGCCGCGTCGGTCACCGGCCTGGTCGCGGTCGGCTTCCTCGCTGGCCCTGCCATTTCCTGCGCGGCCACGGTGGTCACGGCGGGGCTGCTGCTCGGGCGGCGCGCGCTGATCGGGGTGCTGGCAGCGGCTGCCGTGTCGACCGCGCTCGCAGCGTGGGCCGCCATCCGCGGTGTGGTTCCACTGGCCGGCGCCGACGACCTTGCCCCCCACAACGGGCTGGCGTGGGCACGGACCATGGGCGTGGCGCTGGCCCTGCTCGGTCTGATCGGTCTCGGCATCGTGCGTCTGGTCGAACGACTCGAGCTCGCCGTCGCGCGTGAGCGCGAGCTCGCGGAGCAGCGTACCGAGGCAGAGCGCCGCCGCGCCGCGGCCGAGCAGACGGCCCTCGAGGCCCAACGCCTGGAAGCCGTGGGGCGGCTCGCCGCAGGCGTCGCCCACGACTTCAACAACTCGCTCTTGGTGGTACGGATGTGGGCCGAGCTCCTGGGAAGCACCAAGGTCGGCGACGACCGGCGCGGCGAAGCGCTGGCCGCCATCGGCGAAGCCGTCGACGACGCCAGCGCGCTTGCCCGGCAGCTCTTGGTGCTCAGTCGGCGCGAAGCGCCGCGCCCGGCCGCGCTCTCGCTCGACGCCGTGATCGACGGCTACCAGAAGACCCTAGCGCGGGTGCTGCCCTCGGACATTCAACTGGTCACGCAGTGCAACGAGCCCGCGACCGTCCTGGCCGACGAGGTTCAGCTGCACCAGGTGCTGCTGAACCTGGCGCTGAACGCCCGCGACGCCATGCCGAACGGCGGACGGCTCACCCTGCGCAGCAAGGTCGTCGAGCTCGAGCGCGAACAGCAGCTTTCGCACGGCACCCCGGCCGCCGGGCGCTGGGCCGTGCTCGAGGTCGAGGACCAAGGCCACGGCATGGACGAGGCCACTCGCCGCCGGGCGTTCGAGGCGTTCTTCACCACCAAGGAATCGGGCAAGGGCACGGGCTTGGGCCTGGCCACCGTGCTCGCCATCGCGGACCAGTCCGGGGGCCACCTCGATCTCTGGAGCGAGCCGGGGTGCGGGACGCGCGTCGCGGTCTGGCTGGAGGAGATCGGGATGGGCCCACGCGAGGCGCCGGATCAGGCGGGTACGCCCCAGATGTCCCGGGCGTAGCCCCGCAGCGTGCGATCGGAAGAGAAGTATCCCATCCGCGCCACGTTCACGATCGACCGCCGGGTCCACACGGCGGGCTCCAGGTAGGTCTGCTCGAGCACGCCGTGGGCGCGGGTGTAGCTCCGGAAGTCCGCCAGCGTGAAGTAGCGATCGCCGCCCGCCAAGAGCGCGTCGACGATCGGGCGGAAACAGCCAGGGTCTTCGGGAGAGAACAGTCCGCCGCTGATGGCGTCGAGCGCCGCGCGCAGCTCGGGGTCCGCGTGGTAGATCGGGTACGGGTCGTAGTCGTGACGGCGCGCCTCGACCTCTTCGGCGGTGAGCCCGAAGATGAAGATGTTCTCGTCGCCCACCGCGTCCTTGATCTCGATGTTGGCGCCGTCGAGGGTCCCGATGGTGAGCGCGCCGTTCAACGCGAACTTCATGTTGCCGGTGCCCGATGCCTCCATACCGGCGGTCGAGATCTGCTCCGACACGTCGCTCGCGGGAATGATCAGCTCCGCTGCCGTGACCGAATAGTTGGGCACGAACAACACGCGCAGCAAGTGCCGGGTGCTCTCGTCGGCGTTCACTTTGGTGGCCACCGCGTTGATCAGGTGGACGATGCGCTTGGCCATGGCGTAGCCGGGCGCGGCCTTACCGCCGAAGACGAAGGTCCGCGGCACGGTGTCGCCGCCCCGGCTGCGCCGCAGGCGCTGGTACAGCGAGACCACGTGCAGAACGTTGAGCAGCTGCCGTTTGTACTCGTGGATGCGCTTGACCTGCGAATCGACCAGGTGCGTGGGGTCGAGCTCGAGCCCGTGGGCCCGGCGCAACCAGCGGGCGAACCTCTCCTTGTTCCGCTGCTTGATGCCGCGCCACTCTGCCTGGAATGCCGGGTCGTCGGCGAAGGGCTCGAGCCGCGTCAGCTGGTCCAGGTCGGTGGCCCAGCCCCGGCCGATGTGGCGGGTGATCAACCGGGCCAGCTCGGGGTTGCACTTCATCAGCCAGCGGCGCGGCGTGACGCCGTTGGTCTGGTTGACGAACTTGTCGGGCAGAAGCTCGGCAAAGTCCCGGAACAAGGCCTCGCGGATCAGCCGTGAATGCAAGGCCGATACGCCGTTCACCTTGTGGCTGCCCACGATGGCCAGGTGGGCCATGCGCACCTGTTTCTCGTGCCCCTCTTCGATCAGGCTCATGCGCTGCGCGCGCGCCTCGTCCCCCGGGAAGGCCCTGCGGACTTGCTCCAGGAAGCGCGCATTGATCTCGTAGATGATCTGCAGGTGCCGCGGCAAGAGGCGCTCCATCAGCCACACCGGCCAGCGCTCGAGCGCCTCGGGCATGATGGTGTGGTTGGTGTACGCGAAGCACTGGCGCGTCACTTCCCACGCTTGGTCCCAGCTGAGCCCGTGGCGGTCGACCATCAGCCGCATCAGCTCGGCCACCGCCAGCGCGGGGTGAGTGTCGTTCAGCTGGAAGATGGCGAAGCGGTGGAAGTCGGTCAGATCTTCGTGCCGGGTCAGGTGGCGTGCCACGGCGTCTTGCAGCGTGGCAGAGACCAGGAAGTACTCTTGTTTGAGCCGCAGCTCTTTGCCGGCCAGCTGTGCGTCGTTCGGGTAGAGCACGCGCGAGATGGTCTCGGTGGCCGCCTTGTCTTCGACCGCCTTGATGTAGTCGCCCTGGTTGAAATACGAGATGTCGAAGGCTCGCGTCGCCTTCGCCGACCAGAGCCGTAGCGTGTTGACCACACCGTTCTCGAAGCCGGGCACCGGCGTGTCGTACGCCACGGCCAAGACCTGGTGCGTGTCGACCCACTCGTGCACGCGCCGACCGCGGGAGCCGGTGTACTGGATCACCCGCCCACCGAAGTGGACGGCGTAGCGACGCTCGGGCCGCTCGAACTCCCAGGGGTTGCCGTAGCGCAGCCAGGGGTCGGGCCGCTCGAACTGCTCGCCGCGCACGATGTCTTGCAAGAAGATGCCGTACTCGTAGCGGATGCCGTAGCCGATGCCGGCGATGCCGAGGGTGGCCATCGAGTCGAGAAAGCAAGCCGCCAGGCGACCGAGACCGCCGTTGCCGAGCCCGGCGTCGTGCTCTTGGTCGGCCGCATCCGAGAGCGCCACGCCGGTCTCGAGCATTCCCTCTTCGGCGGCCTCGAGGCAGCCCAAGTTCAAGAGCCCGTCCTCGAGCAGGCGCCCGAGCAAGAACTCCATCGAGAGGTAGTAGACCCGCTTGGGTTGCTCGCGGGCGTAGCGCAGGGACGTCCGGGTCCAACGGTCGGACATCCGATCCCGCGCGGCGTGTGCAGCGGCCATGAAATGATCCAGCTGCGTGGCGACGCTCGGGTCCTTCCCCTGGGTGTGGCGGACGTGCTTCAAGAAGCTCTTCCGCATCGACTCGGCGGTCAGCGGTAGGTCGTCGGCGTGGGCCGCATCGGGGGTCGGGTCGGTCATCAGCGGCGGAAGCTACCAGACCAGCCGCAGTTTCGACTGGATTTTCCCGCGGTTTGCCTCAAGATCACGGGAACAGAGAACCCTCGTGCCGCGTTCCTGGCTCTATCGTTCCGAAATGTCGCTGCGAGGCATGGTGGTGGTCGGTGTGTTGGGCCTGATGGCGGCCGGCTGTGCCCGGCGCGAGGGCGCCACACGCGACGCACCGGCGCCCGCCGACAGCAGCGCGGGGCTTGCCCCGGCGCGCGCGCAGCGCGTGCGTGCCGTCGGACAGCTGGGCCCCGGCCGCGGCACCTTGGTGATCTCGCTGCTTCCACCCAAGAGCGGCAAGCTGACCGAGGGCGCACCGCTGACGGTCGAGGCGCGCGGCGCGCACCTGAGCTTTCCGAACCGCGTCCGCGGAAAACTCCAGCCTGGGCAGCTTCCCTTGCGCATTCCGGTGGACGTCGCCGATGGCGCCACGGGTCCCGCAGAGGTCGATCTCTCGTATTACTGGTGCGGCAAGGAAGAGGGCGCCGCGTGCCATCCCGAGCGTGCCAAGCTGGTGGTCGACCTCGACATGAGCGGCGACGCTCCCGGTGGCGAGGCCCACCTGACGCACGTCGCCCTCGGCTCGTGACCGCACGCCGCACGATATTCCCGGCGGCGGGGGCGTTTTCTAGGTAAGATCGCTGCGATGCCCAGGCTCGGCGACAGCGTGCCGCCTTCGGACTCGTCCGAAAGCTGGGTGCCCGAACCGGGAACGGTGCTCGCGGGCCGCTACCAGATCGAGGGGCTGCTCGGCTCGGGCGGCATGGCCGCGGTGGTCAGCGCGATCCAGACCGATCTCGGCCGACGCGTCGCCATCAAGCTCTTGCCGCCGCGCGCAGCCAAGAGCGTGCTGGGCGTCGAGCGCTTCCTGCGCGAGGCACGTGCCGCCAGCGCCATCGACAGCGATCACGTGGTCAAGGTGTTCGAGGTCGGCCGGCTCGACGATCAGACGCCCTTCATGGTGATGGAGTTCGTCGTGGGGGCTCCGCTCTCGCGCCTGGTCGAACACCGCGGAGCGCTGCCGCTGCAAGAGGGGCTCGACTATCTGCTGCAGGCCGCCGTCGCGGTCGCGCACTGCCACGCCGCCGGTATCGTGCACCGGGACCTCAAGCCCGAGAACATCATGGTTCTCGAGAACCCCGGGCAGCGCGGGCTGGTCAAGGTGCTCGACTTCGGCATCTCGAAGGCCGACTGGTTCGAGCAAGACCACACCCCCAGCCTGACCGGAACGAGCGAGGTGTTCGGCACACCGACGCACATGTCGCCCGAGCAGGTCCGCAGCGCTCGAAACGTGGACCACCGCACCGACATCTGGTCGCTGGGCGTGGTGCTGTACGAGATCATGACGGGGAAGGCGCCGTTCATCGCGGAATCGCTGCCTGCGCTGTCGGCGATGATCGTCAGCGACGAGCCGCTGCCGCCGTCGCACCTGCGTCCCGATCTGCCCGCCGAGATCGAACGCGTGATCCTGCGCTGTCTGGCGAAGAAGCCCGCCGACCGCCCTCAGAGCGTGCACGAGCTGGTGCAAGAGCTGGCGCCCTTCACCGCCGCGTCGTCGCGGCAGCACCTCGATCGGATCTTCGCCATTGCGGTGGCCAAACACCTGGCAGGCACCACTGGCAGCGCCGGGGTCTCCGGGCCCTACCCATCGCTGCGCAATACCGCGAATGCCTGGGGCACGACCCATCAACGCCGGATGAGCACCCGGCGAGGCATCGCGGTGGGTTTGGGGGTGGGCGTGGCGGTGTTCTCGGCCATCAGCATCACCATGATCGCGCTGGCCTGGTTCCGCGAAGCGCCGCCGCAGCCCGAGATCGAGGCGAGCCCCGCCAACGAGGCCGCGTCGGCGCGGCCGGCAGCACCGCCCGCTGCTGCCCCGGCCCCCACCCCACTGCCCACGCCCGGGGACGCCGGGGTCAAGCCGGCGGCGACCGCGTCGGCCCAAAAGCCTCGCCCGAACCGGCCGAACGCAGATCCGCTCGGCGGACGACTCTGATGGCGCCCTGGCGTGTGGTCGTCGCAGTGCTGATGCTGCTGGTTCCGCTCCGGGCGAGCGCCGACCCCGCACCGTCCGATCGCGCGGCAGCCGAGGCTCTGTTCCGCGACGCCAAGCAGCTCTTCGCCAAGAAGCGGTATGCAGAGGCGTGTCGCAAGCTCGAAGAGAGCCAGCGGCTCGACCCTCAGGGCGGCACCCTGCTCAACCTGGCGGTTTGCCACGCGCGCGAAGGCCGTACGGCCAGCGCCTGGGTCGAGTTCCAAGAGGCGATGGAGCTGGCAAAACAAGCCAAGCGCGGCGATCGGGTGCGGCTGGCGGGGAAAGAGCTCGCCGAGCTCGAAAAGAAGCTGGCCCGGCTCACCATCGACGTCCCCAGCGAAGCCCGCGTACACGGCCTGACCATCCAGCGCGGGGGCGAGAGCGTGGGCGAAGGCGCTTGGGGCACCGCGGTGCCAGTGGATCCGGGCGTCGCGGTCGCGATCTCGGCCAGTGCCAGCGGCTACCGCACCTGGCGCACGGAAGTGCGCGTCTCGCCCGCCGAGCAGAAGACGCTGGTCGTTCCCAAGCTCGAGAAGCTGCCGGCAGCGCCGCCCCCGCCGCGGGGCGACCCTGACCCGAAAGGCGAGAAGGGTTCCGGCGGCGGCGATTCGTCGCGCATCGTAGTGTACGTGGCCGGTGGTGTGGGTGTGGTCGCGCTGGGCGTGGGCGGCTATTTCGGGCTGCGCGCGCTGTCGAAGAAGAACGCCGCCGAAGAGCACTGCGACGGGCAGAAGTGCAGCCAACAGGGGCTCGACCTGAACGACGAAGCCGATCGCTCCGCCACCGTCAGCAACATCGGGTTCGGCGTGGGGCTGGTCGCGATCGGTGTCGGCGCGTACTTCCACCTGACCGAGCCGACCGCGAAAGAGCGGCCCGCTCCCGCGAAAAGCGCGAAAGTTCGGCTGGCCCCTTCGATCGGCACGCGGTCTTCGGGTATCCTTCTCTCCGGTCGATGGTGAGCTTGTCCCGCTTCGCTGCGCTCGCCTCGTCGGCGCTCGCGGTCGCGGTCTCGTGCCAGGCCGTGCTGGGTATCGAGGACAAAGAGCTCGATCCGAACCTGGGCAGCGGCGGCACCGGCGGCGCGCCCGACGCCCAGAGCGGCCCCACCGGCGCCGATCCAGTGCCGCCCGGCCGGCCCCCGGGGGACCCGGTCCCCGGCGGCGGGGCCACCCGGTGGTTCGCGGCGCGCACCATCTTCATCGGCACGCACGATCCCGAGACTCGCAAGGCAGACAAGACGGCCTGGCGACGCATTGGGCACGACATCGACGGTGAGTGCACGACGCTCGAGATCTCGAAGAGCAACTCGTCGGCCACGTGCAAGCAGCCCTCGGCAGCATCGGTGGACTCGCTGGAAGACGGCGACGACTGCCGCGACAACGCCGCGGGGCGGTTGGTCGCCGTGGGCACGCAGGTGGTCAGCATCAACTTCGAGCCTGAGCTGCACGCGGGGCTGCTCACGGCCGAGACTCCGACCTACATCCTACGCCTGGACGACCTCTCGGGCGACGCCGACGACCCCTACGTGCGCGGCGCGCTCTACGTGAGCGTTCCGCGCAATCCCGCCTTCGAGAAGGCCCCCAGCTGGGACGGCGCCGATCAGTTCACCATCGACCAGGCGTCGACCGATGCACCGGCGGGCGCCGACGCGGGCGACGGCGGCACGGCGGACGCCGGCCCGAAAGACGGCGGCGGCGACGCGGCCCCACCGTCACCCCTGGTCGACAAACCGCTCTTCGTGTTCGACAAGGGCTACCTGTCGAAGAACGTCTGGGTCAGCGGCGATCTCGGCAAGTCTCCCGAGAAGGTGCCGCTGTTCGTGTTCGATCGTCTGACCGTGGTCGACACCCTCACCACGACTCTGGCCGTGCAACTCACGGCCAAGCACGATCAGGTCGTGAGCTCTCAGCTCTCGGCGGCCGTCGCGACCAGCGAGATCGAGAAGTACTTCCGCCCCATCGCCCTCGAGCTCGTGGGGTGCGTGCCGGCGCTGGGGGGGCTCTTGATGGACAGCTACGTGCTGCCGGCCCGCGACCTGGGCGCCGGTCCGACGATGATCACTCCCGGCAAGCCGTGCGACGCCCAGAGCTTCGCGTTCGCGTTCGAATGGAAGCCGGTGAAGCCCCCGGTCTCGGTGCTGCCGGGCCCCACGAAGCCGCCGAAGTGCTGATCAGGCGGCGGTCGCGTTGATCGGCACGATCACCGCCAGGCCCGCGTGCTCGCAGTCCGCGACCAGCTGCCGTGCGCTCAGCGTGAAGCGCATCCCCACGTAGCGCGCGATCTCGTCGGCAGCCACCCGCAGCTCGGCCGCCGTGGGAATGGCGTTCGGCACCGGCTGGATGCGACAGCGCGCGCGCGCCAGGCGATAGGCGGCGATGGCCAAGCCCCCGGCGCTGTCGAGCAGCTGCCGGTAGAGCGCGCGATTTTCGGCCAGGCGCCTGAGCCACTCGGTCGGACGTTCCAGCTCGTCGGTCGAAATCCTCATGACTTGGCTCCTTCAGGAAGATCGATGTCCGCCCGCGGACGGCCGCAGGCAACGGAAGAAGTCCCCGCCCGGGCTGCAGAGGGCTGCGGCGCGGGCCTTCTCGTGGTGGTCTTCGGGATGCCACAGGCCGAGGCAAAGGGACAAGTTTCGTCCACCCCTTCGCGCGCGCACCCGAAGAAAAGGCTCGTTCTGTCGTGCAATTGACGGCGAGCGCCTGCGCCTGAAAAATGGTCGACAATGTGGTCCCCCACTTGGGTCGGAGAACGCCTGCGCGCCGAGGGGCTGATCACGGCCGCGCAGCTCTCTGCCACGGTCCAGGCCATGCAGCTCTACAACGAGCGCATGGAAGAGTCGCTGCTGCGCATCGGCGCCATCGACGAGGATCGCCTCTTGCGCTTCGCCGCCGAGCGCATGCGCACGCAGTTCGTATCGACCGCCAAGCTCTCGCGCCTGCAGGTGACGGACCAGGCGCTGCGTCTGGTGCCCGAGCGCGTGGCCGAAAAGCTGTTGCTGTTTCCGGTCCGCTACGAGGCCGACGCCGACACGCTCAGCGTCGTCTCACCCGACGCCGGTGACCCCGAGTACAAGAAGCAGCTCTCGATCGCGATCCGCGTGCGAGAGGTCAAGGCGTACATCGCGCGCCCGGCGGCGGTGAAGGCCGCGATTGCCAAGTGGTACCGCGGCGAGACGAACCCGTTCGCCATGCTGGTGTCGGACGCCTTCATGCTGGGCAACGCCTTCGAAGAGCCGCGCCCGCGCGCCACCGACACGCGGCCCGGCCCCGCGACGCGGCTCGACCCCCCGGCGGCGCCGCCTGCCCCGGCCCCACGGGCCGAGTACTTCGTGACGCCCGTCCCGGCGGCAGCGGCGCACCCTCGGCCGGATCACTTTGCGACACCGCTGCCACCCCGCGGGGGTCTCGACGTCCCGCCACCGCCGCCCATGCTCGAGCTGAGCCCGCCGCTCGCTCCAGAGCCCATGCGGCCCCAAGCGCTGCGGCCGGGGGCGCAGCCCTTCGGCGCTCCGAAGAACCTCACGCCGCCGCCCAATCCATTCCAGGCACCACGCGCCCCCAGCGGCCTGCCCGGCCCAGGCTTCAGCGTGCCCGAGCCGGGCAGCGTGCTCCCCGACGCACACGCGCCGCGCGAAGCGCCGGCGCCGAGCTCGCCCTCGTCGTCGGCTGCCCGCTTCCGATCGTCGCTGTTTCCGGCGGCTCACGCCGAACCCAGCGACAAACGCCTGAACGACCTGGCCGAGCTGCTCAACGTGCTGGTCACGCTCAACGAGAACACCCGCGACGAGTTCCGGGGCCACTCGGCGTCTGTGGCGCGGCTCAGCAAGATGATGACCGAGCGGATGGGGCTGGGCGACATCGAGCAGCTGCACGCGACCATCGCCGCCAACCTGCACGACCTCGGCAAACCGGTGTCGTATCACCTCACGCTGCTCAACGTGGCGCAGTACGACACCCACCGGCGCGCGGCGCTGAAGCTGGTGTACACACCGCAGCGCCTGATCGAGAGCGTGGGCCTGCCCAAAGAGACCACCACCGCCGTCAGCACGATGTACGAGCGCTTCGATGGAACCGGGTTTCCGGGTCGGGTCTCCGGCAAGCAGATCCCGCTGGGCGCGCGCGTGCTCGCGCTCTGCGACACCTATTCGGACCTCACGCTCAACCCGCGCAATCTCTACCGCAAAGAGCTGTCCCACGAAGAAGCTCACAAGGTCTTGGCCGAGCACGCCGGGACGCTGTTCGACCCCGACCTGGTCGAGCTCTTGGCGCAGCTGGTCGTGGGCGAAGACCTGCGACGTCAGCTGAGCGACGACAAGCCGCTGGTGCTGATCGTCGAGCCCGACGCCGAAGAGGCCACGATTCTCGAGCTTCGGCTGGTGGCGCAGGGCTTCGACGTGAAGGTGACGCGTGCCGCCGACCAGGCGCTCAAGGTCGCCGAAGGGGGCAAGGTGCGATACGTGCTCGCAGAGGTCGAGCTGCAACCCTTCGACGGCTTCGACTTGCTCCAGCGGCTGCGGCGGGCGGAAGCCACGGCGTCGGTGCCGTTCTTGTTCGTGGCCAAAAACTCGGACGCCGCGGCGGTCGATCGCGCGTTTTCGTTGGGCGCCCAAGACTACGTGGTCAAGCCCACGACCGGCGACGTCTTGGCCGGCAAGCTGCGTCGGCTGCAAGCGGCCCCGCGCAAGAACAGCTCGGAAAGCGTGGCCACGGGCGTGGCGGGCTCGCTCAGAGATCTCGCGCTGCCGGACCTGATGCAGATCCTCTTCCACGGGCGAAAGAGCGGAAAAGTCAGCGTGAAGTCCGCCGGCCGCGAGGGCCAGCTGCACTTCCAAGAGGGTCGAATGGTGCACGCTCTGCTCGACGAGATGGCGGGCGAAGAGGCGGTGTACGAAATGCTCACCTTCGCCGAGGGCAGCTTCTCGCTCGACCCGGCGTTCCAGCCCACCACCACCACCATCCAGGCCAGCCCAGAGATGGTCATCCTCGAAGGCCTGCGGCGCCTGGACGAGAAGAACCGCGACGCCTGAGCTCGAGCGGCCCGACCTCAGCGCGTGCCCTGCATGATGCGCATCAGCGCAGCGACGATGCCGAGCACCACCAGCGGACCCGCCACCCACAGCGGGCGCACGGGCCCCACCGCAAACAGCTCGCCGCTGTATTGCGAGTAGCCGAAGTCGGCAATCATGATGACGATGCCGAGAACGACCAGCTTCACCGGGCCGCGCAGCTTCTCTTTCAGCGCGGCGGTGCTGGCGCCCGGCAGCGGCTCCAGGGCGCCGTAGCGCGCCGCGGGCCCGCGAAGCGGCGGCGCCTGGGGTGAGAGCCCCACGCCGTCCATCGGGCCGCGCATCGGATTCAGGTTGGGGTTCGACGCCATGCGGGCCGGTGGCCCGATCTCGTCGTCGACGTCCAAGGTCTTGCCGAACGCGCCCCCACCGAACGCCGGGGCGGCGCTGCGCTCGTCGCGCATCAGGGTGATCTTCTGCGGTGCCTTCGGCGCTTCGGGGGCCGACGGGGCGACCTTCTTCGCCGCCCGGACGCCCAGATCGAGGTCCGGCACCTCGGCGGTCACGGCAGCCGCCGGGGCGGCCGCCGGCGCTACCTTGGTCGCCGCCATCGGATCCGGCGCCACCGAGACCAGCAGCCCCTGGCCGGCGAAGGGACTGGGCGCGGGCGGCAGAATGCTCACCGCGCCCTCGACGATCCCGGCGGCGCGGTGCAGGTCGGTCCAGAACTGCCCCACGTCTTGGTAGCGGTCGCGAGGATCGACGGCCACCGCCTTGGCGAACACGCGTTCGACCGACTCGGAGACGTCGACGCCTTCCGTCCGGGGCGTGGGCCTCCGCCCCGGATCGATGGCGGACCCCAGCAGCGCCGCCTGATCGCCCTCGAAGGGAGGACGGCCCGTGATTGCGGCGAGCAGCGTGAGCGCCAGACCCCAGACGTCCGTCCACGGACCGGTCTGTCCGAAGCGCTTGGGCAACCACTGCTCGGGCGAGCCGAAGGCCGGCGTGAACGCGACCAGGCCGTCGCCCTGGGTGGACTGGTGCCCCACCATCTGCGTCGCGACGCTCTTCACCTTGCCGATGCCGAAGTCCAAGATCTTGGCGACCGTCTCGCCGTGCTGCTCGGCCACGAACACGTTCTCGGGCTTCATGTCGCGGTGCAAGATGCACACTTCGCCGCCCGGACCGGGGAAGTGGTGTGCGCGCTCGAGGGCCCGGGCCACCGGCGTCAAGAGCCGCAGTGCCTCTTTGAACGTCAGCGGCGGCTCGGAGCGCCCCTGACGATCCTCGATCAGCGCGTCGAGCGTCCGCCCCTCGAGCCATTCGAGGGCGATGAAGGGCACGAAGCGGCTGGTGCCCTCGAGGATGCCGACGTGGAGCGGTCGCACCACGGCCGGGGTCGAGCTCGAAAGTCGGAAGAGCAGCTCGCCCTCTTCGCGAAACCGCTCGAGGAACTCCTGGTAGTGCTGCGCGCCCAGCGAGTCGGGCACCTTCAGACACTTGAGCGCCACCTTGGCGCGAAAGGCGCTGTGGTACGCGCGGTAGACCACCGCGAAGCCACCTTCGGCGACGACCTCTTCGACCTGATACGCCCCCGCCTGCGTCGTGCCGACGATGCCGAAAACGTCCACGGCGCCCATGAACGAAGCAAGATAATGGACTCGCCTGGCAGTGAGAAGCCAGAGCGGCGAAAAATCGCCGCCCCGACGCCGCTGCCCGCTACCATGCCAGCGCATGTTCGAGCTTCCCCCGACCCGAATTCGCGGTCGCGCGCTGCGGGCGCTGGTCTCACTGGTGCGAAACACCCCGGCCAGGCACGCCACCGCGCAGGTGCTTCGCAAACAACTCGGCATCGATGCGCTTCGCGCCTTGGGCGGCGACTCGCGCGCGGATCTGCCGTTCAGCCTCGAGCCTCGGGCCGCGCGCGCCGACCACCGGCGAGAGTCACAGCGCCTCGGCATCCCCACCGTGGGCGATTGGCCGCGGACGGTGGATGGCTGCCGGCGAGCGCTGGCATCGGGTCGCCTGGGTCCGGAAGACCTAGTCCGGCGGGCGCTCGAGGCCGCCGACCAGCTGAGCGCGCGCTCGCCGAGCCTGGGCCCCTTGCTCGATCGCGACGACGCGCGCGCGCTCGAGGCCGCCCGGCAGAGCGCCGAGCGCCTGGCACGCGGCGAGCTTCGGGGTCCGCTCGAAGGGATCCCCATCGCGATCAAAGAAGAGGTGAACGTCGCGGGGCTGCCCACCCGGGTCGGAACCGGGTTCTTGCCGAGCACGCCGGCGGGTGAAGACTCGGTGCCGGTGCGCCGGTTGCGCGAGGCCGGCGCCATCGTGATCGGCACGACGCCGATGACGGAATACGGGATGTCGCCGCTGGGCGGGAACGTGCATCGCGTGATGCCGCGCAACGCACACCGCAGCGATCGGCTGCCGGGCGGAAGCTCGAGCGGGTCGGGCGTCGCGGTGGCCACGGGGGTCGTGCCGCTGGCGCTCGGAGCGGATGGCGGCGGGTCGATTCGAATCCCGTCGGCCTACAACGGAGTGTTCGGGATCAAGCCCACCTTCGGCCGCGTGCCGGTGGTCGGGCACGGCGTGCCCGGCGGGTCCAGTGTGGTGCACCTGGGGCCCATCGGCGCGTCCGCCCACGACCTGGCGGTGTTCCTCGAGGCGGCCAGCGGACACGACGAGCGCGATGCATCGAGCCTGGCGCAACCCCGGCTCGATCCCCACGAGCTGACCGAGGCCATCGGCCGCGGCGTGCGGGGCCTGCGCATTGGCGTCGACGACGACGAGTGGGCGGCAGCCAACCCCGAGATCCGCGCCCACGGCCAACGCGCCCTCGAAGCGCTGGAAAAAGAGGGCGCCACCCTGGTGTCGGTGGGCACGCGCCTCGCCCGTCACGCGGCGGCCATCGGGTATCTGACCATCGGCCTCGAGTTCTTGACCACCCTGGCCAACGTCCGCCAGTCCCACATGGACGACGTCGGGCTGGATCTGCAGATGTTCTTCGCGAACCTCGAGACCTTCCGGCCGGACGACTACCTGGACGCCCAGAGGCTGCGCGCCGAGCTTCGAGCCGAGGTGGCCATCGTGCTCGCCGGCGTGGACGTGCTCGCGCTGCCCACCACCGCGACCACCGCGCCCCCCGTCGGGGACGCCGATCTGACCGACGGCTTCGTCGACCCCGCGGCGCTCGACGCCGCCTGTCGCTTCGCCTTCCTGGGCAATCTCACCGGCTACCCCGCGGGCACCGCACCGGTGGGCATGGACGAAAGCGGCCTACCGATCGGCCTGCAGATCGTCGGCGACGCCTGGGACGAAGCCGCAGTGCTGCAGGTGCTCGGGCATCTGGAGAGGATCGGCGCCGCACACGTCGCGCGGCCGGGCGCTGGGATCGACTTGTTCGGGTGACCCCGGCCCGGTCAGAGCTGGCCGTTCTTGGCCTTCTCGACCCACTTCTTGATCTCTTCTTCGATCAGCCCGATGGCCTTGCCCTTGAACGGGCGCAGCACGAACGGCACGTCGAGATCCATCTCGATGTCGCGCTCGTTCACGTCGAGAGACCCGGCCAGCGACACACCCTTCACCTTGAAGGTGATCTCTGCACGCTTGTCGTCCACCCAACGTGCCTCGGGGTGGTACTGCGAAAACCGCTCTTTGTACGAGACGAACGCCGCGTCGGCGACCTTCTTGGCCGTGTCGAATCCCAAACCGTGGTGCACGACGTGCTTCATGACGGGCTCAGGTAGAGCATTTCCCCCGGCGGTTCAACCGAGATGTCAGGCCGAACGGGGCGACGCCGCGAGGTCCGTCACCACGCCGAAGTGATCGCTGGGCCAGAGCAGGCCCCCCGCCGCGGGCTCGCTGCTCGCGAACGCCAGCCGCGTCGACAAGGGCTCACCCCGTAGCTGGCGGTCTGGCCCCCGCACGAAGACATAGTCGATGCGGCGCGGCGGCTCGTGCGCCAGCGCAGCGAACCGGTTCTTGCGATCGAAGGTGTAGCCGGGGCCGTCGCCGGCGTGGACCCAGGCGTCGGCGAAGTAGACGCTCTTGCCCTCGACCGTGGCGTGGCCCGAGAGGTAGCGGATCTCGTCCGACTCGGGCCCGGCGTTGAAATCACCCATCAGCACCGGCGGCAGCTGGCCGTCGTCTACCGGGCAGTGCTCGAACAGGGTGTCCACGATGAAGCGCACCTGCTCGAGGCGGATGCTTCCGTGGTGGAGCTTCCAGTTCAGGTGCGTGACGAACACCGGGAGCACGCCGTGCGGCGTCTCGACCCGCGCGTGCAAGAGCACCCGTGCCTCGCTCGAATCAGCGCCGGGCAGCGGAAAGTGCGCAACGTGCCGGATGGGCCAGCGGCTACACACCGCGTTGCCGAAGTGCAGCCCGCCGCCATAGTGCATGGCCGGCGCATACGCGATCTCGTACGGCAGCCCCTGACAGATCTCGGTCGCCTGGCAGCTCGCGGCATCGGGCGCTGCGCCGGGGGTGGTCATCCGCAGGACCTCTTGCAGGCCCAGCACGTCGGGCCCGAGCTCCCCGAGCTCGCGCCGGATGAGCCCCAGGCGCTCGGGCCAGGGGCCAGCCTTGTTCCAGATGTTCAGGGTGGCGATTCTGAGCGTCATTGCCAGTGGCTCTCCGGATTGCCCCCCGGGTGTTACCCCCACGGCGGGAAAAAGTCCGGGAACCTCTGGCCCGGGCGCTTGTCAGTCTCCCCATTCGGCCGCTTCGCGCGGCGGTTCGGGCGTTTTGCCCAAGAAGGAGCAGGCACATGGGTCGGCGTGCGGTGGCATTCGTGCTCGGTTTGGCGGCGTTCGGGGTGGCGGCGACGCCGCATGGGGGTGCTGCCGGCGGCGGCGGCCTGCCCGTGGCGGTAGCCCAGGCCGAAGAGACCGCCGAGAGCTGCCTGTCGTTCAAGAAGGGCGATCTCGAGAAGGGCATCTCGTTCGACATCGAGTCGAGCTGCGGCATGAAGCTCGCGTGCAAGGTGAGCTGGGTCGTGCAGTGCTCGGACAACGACGGCAAGGTCGAGTCACGCAGCGCCCAGGTCGAGCGCTTCGCGCTGGCGGGGAGCGAGAGTCACCGCGTCGAGATGTCGGGCTCGGCCTGCAAGCAAGCCTGGCGGGTCGACGACGTGAAGTGGGGCTGCGATCCGGTCAAGAAGTAGCTCAGGGCGCCCCGAGCAAGAACGCCTTCACGCCGGGCCCGGCGAACGCCGGCACGGTGTGGCCACCGGCGAACTCGCACCACACCACCGGCTTGGTACAGCCGTCGTACGCGACGCAGGACGGATCGGCCGGGTGGGGCTTGGTGGTGGACTTGCACCCGTTCTGCTTCAGCCAGTAGTCCCGCGTCTTGACGCCGTCGGCGAGCGGTACGGTGCCGTCACTCTTGCCGTGGGTGATCATCGCCGGCAGGCTGGCGGTGCAGCTGGCGCCGTACCAGGGGCCTGAGCCTCCTGTCGGCGCCACGGCCCGCAGCTTGCTCGCACGCCAGCACGTCAGGTTGTTGGTGAACATCGCACCGTGCGAAAACCCCGTCGAGTAGACGCGCGCGGGGTCGATGCAGTGACTCGCCACGAGGCTGGCGACCAGCGCGTCGAACAGCTCGACGTCGCCCTCCCCTTCTTTCATCTTCCAGCCGGTGCTCTTGTTGGTCGCCGTGGGGTAGACGAAGAGCGCGTCTTTGGCCGCGCCCTGCTCGAGCGACAGGTAGTTGCGCGCGCTGGCGCCGTCGGCGTTGAGGCCGTGGAACCCGAAGATCACGGGCCACTTCTTGCTCGAGACGTAGTCTGCCGGGACCGAGAGCACGTAAGAGCGCGTCACGCCGCCCACCGTGATCGTCGCCTAGTCGTTCAGGCCGACGAACGCCCCCGACGTGCCGCAGCCCGTGACCGCACCGCCCGTGCCCCCCGCCCCGCCGCTGGCGCCCCCCGCTCCGCCGCTGGCGCCGCCCGCCCCGCCGCTGGCGCCGCCCGCCCCGCCGCTGGCGCCCCCCGCTCCGCCGCTGG
>JAKLKA010000046.1 GCA_023150915.1 Polyangiaceae bacterium | reverse complement strand
CGCCGCCGCCGGGTGCGCCGCCGCCGCCGGGTGCGCCGCCGCCGCTGGGTGCGCCCGCTCCGCCGTCGTCGGGCGCGCCCGCCGCGCCCCCCGATGGCCAGCCGCCGCCCCCGGCGAGGCTGCCGCCCGTTCCGCCGCCGGTTCCGGACGCTCCCTCGTCGTCGTCGCTTCCGCACGCGGGTGCCAGAGACAGAACGAGCAGCACGCACGCGGGGCCGAGGTTTCTCATGGGTTCGGGTTTCCGAGCGCTCAGGGCCAAGCGGCACACGAGCTGAACAACGCCGCCGCGACGGTGTTGGCGTTGATCGCCGTGCAGAGCGAGGTGCACAGCTTGCTGCTCGTCTTGTCTTTACAGCACTTGTTCGCGCCGTCGATGAACGGCATGGCCCCGTCGACGCCGCCAGCACACTTTGCGCCCGAGGCTTCGGCGGAGAAGCAGTCGAGCACGCCGGTGTCGTTGGCGCCGCCGGCGCTGGCATCGGCTTCGCACTTCGAGAGACACCCGCCGCACTGCAAATGCTTGTCCCCGCCGAAGCCCAGGGTCTCGAGCTGGGGGCCCAGCACCGGCTCGACCGTGGCGTTCTCGACCGCGCAGTCGCCGATGAACTGGCAGTACGTCTGGCACTTGGCCGTGGCGGTCGAGCCGCAACTCACCGCGTTCGGGTTGACGAAGGTCGCCGCGCCCTCCACGCACTCGAACTCTTCGCTCGCGGCGGGCGCCGCATACTTCCACGGGCTGCCCTGGGCCAGGCCCTTGGGGTGCGCCAAGAGGTAGTCGATCATCCAGGGGTTCGCGCCGTCGAGCCAGGCGTGCCCCAGGTTCTTTCCGCGGCAGTGCACCTGCTCGGCCTTGGCCTCGTAGTGCTGGCTGGCCAGCGCGGCTTGCTCCACGAAGTTCACGCTCGGCACGGTCTTGCCGCCGGCGCTGCCGCTGTAAGCGTCGTTGTCGCCACCCCAGGTGACCAGCACCGCCACGCCGTCGATGGCGGGCGCCGGGCTGGGCGCCGTGAGGTCGAAGATCCCCGAGGCAGGGATCCCGCCGGCCACCAGGCTGGACCGGGCGCGCAGCACGCGGTTGGTGAAGATGCCGCCCGCCGAGTGCCCCGAGACGTAGATGCGCTTTGCATCGACCGGGTGGTGGGCGGCGATGCACTTCACCAGCTGATCGAAGTACTCCAGGTCCTTGTTGGGCAGGCTCTCGTCTTTGGCCTCGCGCATGCCGTCCCACACCGGCCAGATGGTGCCGTGGCCCGCGCTGTCGGGCGCGACCACGATGAACCCTGCGTCGACGAAGCTCTGGAGCTTGGCGCGGTTGTAAATCGCCTTGCCGTTTTCGCCGGTGCCGTTGAAGGCGACCATCAGCGGGCGTGGCCCTGGGAAGCGGTCCGCTGCCGCCGCCGACAGCTGCAGGTAGAAGCTGCGGGGTTCACCGCCGACGTCGAAGCCGGAGTGCTGCCCGCTCTCGGGAGCGGTCTGAAACGCTGACGGGCAGTCGGCCAGCTTGGCCTCGAGCGCCACCGGGGGCACCAGCACCAGCGGGTCGTTGCTGCCACCGCCCACGCCGCCGGCCCCACCGCTGCCGCCCGAGCTGCCGCCCGAGCCACCGCCGCTCGAGTCGTTGCCCCCGCAGGCGGTGGCGGTGAGACCCAGCGTGAGAACGACTGCGACCCAGCGATTCATGGCGGCGGAAACTACGGCAGAACCGCGCCGTGTCAAATCCGAAAACGTGACGCGCCCGTCTCGATCTACGATGAACCCATGGGGACCGAGAGCGCCGAGCACTTCGATCTGGTCGTGATGGGCTCGGGGCCCGCCGGCGAGAAGGGTGCCGCCCAGGCAGCCTACTTCGGCAAGCGCGTCGCCGTGGTCGAGGCCGAGCCCGAGCCCGGCGGCGCGGCGGTGCACACGGGTACGCTGCCCAGCAAGACCCTGCGCGAGACGGCGCTCTACGTCTCGGGGTACCGGGCGCGAAACCTGTACGGCGTTGCGGTCGAGCTCGACTCGGCGGCGACGGTGCCGGCGCTGATCGCCCGCAAGAACGCCATCGCCGAGCTGGCTTCGCGCACCATTCGTGAGAACCTGGCACGCCATCATGTGACCTACGTGCGGGGCCACGGCAGCTTCGAAGACGCGCACACCGTGCGAGTGAGCGGTCCGGAGGGGGAGCGCAGGCTGCACGGCGAGTTCGTGCTGATTGCCACGGGTTCGCGCCCGCATCGCCCTGCCGACATCGACTTTGCGGACCCCGGCATCGACGACAGCGACGAGATTCTCGGCATCGAGAAGCTGCCCAGCTCGCTCACCATCCTGGGGGGCGGCGTGATCGGCTGCGAGTACGCCTGCATGTTCGCGGCCCTGGGTGTGAAGGTCACGCTGGTGGACGCTCGCCCAGACATCTTGCCGTTCTTGGACAGCGAGATCGTGGGCCGTCTGCGCGAGGCCATGACGAACCTGGGTGTGCGCATCGTGCTGGGGCGGCGCTGGACCCGGGTCGCACGCGAGGGGCAGGTGATCGTGGCGGATCTGGGCGACGAGCGCATCGCGAGCGAGTACCTGCTCTTCGCCGCAGGGCGCATCGGCAACACCGAACGGTTGAACCTGGCCCGCATCGGCGTCACGGCGAACGTGCGCGGCTACCTGCAGGTCGACGCCGCCTACCGCACGGAGGTGCCCACGGTGCTCGCCGCCGGGGACGTGATCGGGTTTCCGGCGCTGGCCTCGGCCAGCATGGAGCAGGGGCGGGTGGCGGTGTGCCGGGCCTTCGGCTTCGAATACAAGCAGGCGGTCGCCGAGATCGTGCCCTATGGCCTCTACACCATTCCCGAGGTGAGCGCGGTCGGCGAGACCGAAGAGAGCGCTCGGGTCAAGGGTCTGGAGGTGGTCGTGGGGCGCGCGCTCTATCGCAACAACGCCCGCGGTCAGATCACCGGCGACGTCGAGGGCATCACCAAGCTGGTGGTGGAGCGTGCGACGCGGCGGGTCGTGGGCGTCCACGTGATCGGCGAGCGCGCCACCGAGCTCGTCCACATCGGGCAGACCGCGTTGCATTGCGGCGCGAGCGTCGACCTCTTCATCGAGATGGTGTTCAACTATCCGACCCTGGCCGAAAGCTACAAATACGCCGCCTACGAGTGCCTCGCGGCGCTCGCCCGCGGCCCGGCGTAGAGGCTCTTTCTTTTCCCTGCCGGTTCCGCCGCCGGAACGGGGTATCATCGCGGCTCTACGTGTCGGAGGGATCTGCGAAGCTGCCCCTGGCCGGCGAGGTGCTAGCCGGCAAATACTCGGTCGTGCGCGTGATCGGCGAAGGCGGCATGGGTGTGGTGTACGAGGGCCGCCACGACCGCCTTGGTCAGCGGGTCGCGATCAAGGTGCTGCGGGAAGAAGAGCGGAAGAACCGCGAGGTGGTTGCACGCTTCGAACGCGAGGCTCGGTTCGCCGCCAGGCTGAAGAGCGCCAACGTGGCGCGTGTCACCGACGTGGACCTGCTGGCTGACGGTACGCCGTTCATGGTGATGGAGTACCTCGAGGGTGTGGATCTGGACTTCGAGCTCTCGGAGCGCGGCCGGCTGCCGATCGCCGAGGCGGTCGGCTACGTCTTGCAGGCGTGCTCGGCGGTGGCCGAGGCCCATGCTCTGGGAATCGTTCACCGAGACCTCAAACCGCACAACCTGTTCTTGACCGACGACGGTGACCGCCGTGTGGTCAAGCTGCTCGATTTCGGGATCTCGAAGACCACCACGGACGAGCCCGACTCGGTGACGCTCACGCGCTCGTCGCTGGGGACACCGCTGTACATGTCGCCCGAGCAGATCCGGTCGGCGCGCAACGCCGATCAACGGTCCGACCTGTGGTCCCTCGGCGTGATCTTGTACGAGCTGGTCACGGGTCGCCCGCCGTTCGACGGCGACGGCCCCGCCGCGGTGATCGCGGCCATCACCGCCGACGCCCCGCCGCCGCCGTGCGAGCTTCGACCCGAGATGAGCCGCGTGCTCTCCGACGCCATCGTGCGGGCGCTGGAGAAGGATCCGGCGCGGCGCTACGCGACCGTCACGGAGCTCGCCGAGGCCATTCAGCCCTTCGGGGTGACCGGCTCCTGGGCGCCGCCGCCGCTCACCGCATCTCAGCCGCGCATCAGCTTTCCCGACCTTCCGCGCATTTCGGCCGACGCCATCACTTTGCTCGACCCGCTCGGAGGCCGAGAGAGCGTGGCCGACCTGGGCGAGTCGCACGCGCCGGTCGCAGCGTCGTCGCGGCCGGCTCTGGGAGAGCCCGCGCCCCGGCGCACGCCAGCGCTGGTCTGGGTGGCCGGCGGGGTCGCGCTGATCGGAATCGGCGTCGCCGTCGGTTGGTCCGGCAGCCGCTCGCCCGAACCCCAGGCGCCGGCGCCAACGGCGGTCGAGCAGCCCGCCGCAGCGCACGCTCCCTCGGCGTCACCGCAGCCGGTCGTGCCGTCGGTCGTGCCAATCGCCACGCCGAGCGCGGCGGCGTCGTCCGCGCGTGCGCCGCGGCCGCGAGTCGGCGGTGCGATCTCGGCGTCACCCGCGGCCCCCGCGGCCCCCGCGGCAAAACCCAGTGCCGCGCCGCCCGCCCCCAAGAGCACCGAGAACCCCTTGCACCTATGAAGCACCTCGTTCGTCTGCTGTGTTGTGTCTTGCTCGTCGCGCTCGCGCCCGCTTTCGCGCAGGCGGAAGAGGCGCCGCCGCCGGTCGCCAGCGATGCAGCGCGCTTGAAGAGCGAGGGCGACGACGCGATGCAGCGGCTGGACTACGGCCAGGCGCTGGCGCTGTACGACAAGGCATACGCGCTGGAGAAGAGCCCAGCGCTGCTCTACAACCGCGGGCGAGCCCTGCAGGCGTTGGGGCGCTTCCCCGATGCGCTCGAAGCCCTCGAGGCCTTCGACGCCCAGGCGCCCGACGAGCTGAAATCACGGGTGCCGAAGCTGCGCGAGCTGATCGCGGACGTGCGCGGCAAGGTGAGCGTGCTCGTGCTCGACGCGAACGTCAGCGGCGCGCGAGTGGTGGTGAACAGCCGAGTGATCGGCGCCACGCCGCTCGGTGGGCCCGTGCGGCTCAACGCCGGGCCGGCGGTGGTCGAGGTCAGCGCCGACGGCTATCACCCGCACCGGCAGAAGGTCGAGCTCACGGGCGGCGGGCAGGTGAGGCTCGGGGTGGTGCTGCACTCGAGAACCACCAGTGGGGTGCTCGAGATCCGCTCGCCGGTGGTGGGTGCCCGGGTTTGGGTCGACGGGCGACGGATCGGCACGGTGCCCGCACAGACCATCGTGGAGGCGGGCACCCACGACGTCGTGGTGCGCCGCGAAGGCTACGAAGACGCGACCACGCGGGCGGTGGTGCACGTGGGTGGCACCAGCCGGCTCGACGTTCCGCTGCGCCAGCCACCCGGCATCACGTCGCGTTGGTGGTTCTGGACCGGGGTCGGCGCGGTCGTGCTGGGCGGTACGGCGCTCACCGTCGCCCTGTTGACCGAGCGCGAGCCCGAGTCGGGCAGCATCGCCCCGGGCCAGGTGTCCGGGCCGCTGGTGAGGTTCTGAGCCATGCGTGCCCTCAGCGCCAGCGCCTCGATCTGGGTCCTGTCGGGCCTGCTCATGCCTGCCTGCCGCGAGCCCACCCAGCTCACGTTGCACCTGAGCACCGATGCGAAGTGCGTGGACGTGAAGGGCACCAGCATCACGGTGGGGGCGCACGGCAAGCTCGAGGACAAGGATCCGGTCGCTCGCACCACCGAGTGCAGCGCCGCCACCGGTCAGGTGGGCACGCTGGTCGTGGTCCCGAGCGGCAGCAAAGACGACCAGGTCTCGGTGCGGGTGGTCACGGGCGTGGCCAAGAGCGCCGAAGCGTGCGTGAAAGACGGCTACGTGGGCGGCTGCATCGTCGCCCGTCGCACGCTGCGTTTCTTGCCGCACACCTCGCTGGACTTGCCCATCGCGATGAGCGTCGACTGCCTGGACGTGCCGTGCGAGGCCACGCAGACCTGCCTGGAAGGCAAGTGCGTCTCGGCGGCCACGCAATGCACCGGGGCAGGTGACTGCAAGCTCAGCTCACCGCCGGGCGACGGCGGCACGCTCGATACCGGGACGGGCGGCGCCGCGGGCAGCGGCGGCAGCGCGGGCAGCGGCGGGACGAGCGGCACTGGCGGCGCCGGTGGCACCGGCGGGGCAGGCGCCAGCGGCGGCACCGGCGGAACGGGTGGCGCCGATGCCAGCGCGGACGCGGACGCGGCCAGCGATGCCTCGGACGCCGGCAGTGACGTGAGCGTGACCTGCACCGGGACGATGGGTGAGTGCGACGGGAACCTGACCCAGCCCTGCGAGACGGATCTTTCGACCAGCGCGACGCACTGCGGGAAGTGCGGCCACGACTGCCTGGGCGGGACCTGCGTGGCCGGCGCATGCCAGCCGATCACGCTTTTTTCGAACGCCATCAACGGACCGTCGCGGCTCGCGCTGGACGCGACCCACGTCTATTTCGTCGACTACAAGGGCGGCACGGTTCGGCGACTGCTCAAAGACGGAACCGCCCAGCAGGTGCTCGCCACCGGTACAGAGTGCAATCGCATCGCGGTCGACGGGACTCACGTCTACTGGACCGAGCAGACTCCAAAGCTGGTGCGCCGCGCGCCCAAGGGGGGCGGAGCGCCCGAGACCCTGGGGACCGGTCTGAGCTCGGCTCTGGGCCTTGCCCTGGACGCGACCAACGCCTACTTCAGCGATATGAGCGCCACCGGCGCCGTGAATCGAGCGCCCAAGGCGCCGGGCAGCGTGCAGGCCCTGGCCTCGAACGTGCCGTGGCCCCTCGAGATTGCGATCACCCCCACACATGCGTACTGGACCACCTTCGCCAACAACGGCGCCGTCCGGCGCGTTCCGCTCGCGGGCGGGGCGACCGAGGTGGTGGTCCCGAACGTGGACAACAGCTTCGGCATCGCGAGCGACTCGGCCAACGTCTACTTCACCGTGCTGGGCACCGGTGCCAACAAGGGGCAGGTCCAGTCCGTGGCGCTCGCCGCGACCCTTCCCGCTACCCCCGTGGTGCTCGCCGTGTCGCAAGGCGGGCCGCGCGGGCTGGCGCTGGATGCCACCCACCTCTACTGGACCAATTCGGACACGCAGAGCGTGATGCGCATCGCCAAGGACGGCAGCGACCTGCAGAAACCGACGCTCATTGCCACCGGCGGCATCGAACCGCTGGGCATCGCGGTCGACGACGTGGCGGTGTACTGGGCGGACGAAAAGGCGGGAACGTTGCGGCGAGTGGCCAAGTGAGCCGATGACACTGCTGAAGCGCCGTCCGCGGCTTCAAGTTCTGGTCCACGAGCGCGCGCATCCCGGAGCCGCGCTGGACGTGACGTTCGAGCTCGACGTCGCCCGTCCCCTGGAGATCGAGCACCTGGACGTGACGCTGCTCGGCACGACGCGCGTGGCCATCAGCGACAAGGTCGTGTCCGAGGTGGGCGTCCCGATCGCGCTCGGTGCGCGCCTGTCGGAGAAGCGCGAGCTGCCGGCGGGCAAACAGCGCTTCCCCTGCAGGTTCGCGCTGCCCGAGTGGGCCCCGCCCAGCTTCAGCGGGCGCGTGGTGCGGGTCCAATACCGCCTGGCCGTGGCGCTCGCCATCCCGTGGTGGCCGGACCTGGACCGCGAGTTCGAGCTGGTCGTGGTGCCACGCAAGGTCCGCGAGCCGCGCGACCCGCGCCCGCTGCTCTTCTCGACGGCGCCAGATGGCCCGCGGGGGCGCGAGCCCCACGCGGAGGTGAGCCTGGCCAACGCGGAAGCGCGCGCGGGTGAAGTGCTGCGCGGGGCCGTTGCTCTGGGCAACGTGGACGGTGCGCGGTACTCGGGCATCGTCGTGCGGTTGACGGGGCACGAGCGCGCGGTGACCTCGGGGCGCACCGCCGAGCTGGGGCGCTGGCAGATCGAGCTGCCCCTGAAAGACCCGCGCGAGGGCGAGCCCATCTTGTTCGACTTCGCCGTGCCCGACGTGCCGCCCAGCTTCACGAGCGAGGTGTTCAGCGTCTGGTGGTCGCTCGAGGTCGTGGTCACGCGTCGGTTCGGAAGCGACCTGTCGATCGCGGTCCCGATCACGCTCTTGCCCGGAAGCCGGCGCGCGCGCAGCTGCCCGAAGTACGCGCCGCCCACCGTGGGCAACGCCCGCGTACAGCGTGTTTGGCAAGAGGTCGCCCGTCGGGTCGGCATGCAGTTCCTGGAAGGGCACCTGGTTGCTCGCGTTGGCGAGGTGGACGTCCGCGTGCGGCGGGAGCACGCCGAGGGTCGGCCGATCTTGCTCGCCGAGATCCAGTTCCCGAAGCTGGGGCTCGAGCTCGCGGGCGAGCCCGTGGGCGGGCTCTCTCGCCTCTGGGGGTCCGAAGGTGTCCCGCTCGGCCGGCGCACGCGGCTGTCGGGGCGCGACGCACTTCAGACCCGAGCCGTGGCCCAGTTCCTGGAGCCCTGGCTGGCAGACTTCGAGGTTCGCCGGATCGACGACCAGCAGATCGTGCTCGAGCGTTCGGGGGCGGGGCTCACCGCCGAGTCGGTCACCCCGATCGCGGAAGCGGCGCTGGTCGTTGCGCGGCGCCTCCCCGAGCTCGAGCGAACGCTGCCGGCGCCGCGCGGGGTCGAGCTGGGCGCATGGCACGAGCTGGCAGGGCGTCTGTCGGGTGCCGTATCACCCGCCCGGCCCTCGGTCGTCGGCGACCTCGACGGTCGGCGCGTCGAGGTCGGTCAGCGCTGGGCGCCCGGCGCCGTGCCCGCGGTGCACAGCGTGTGCGTCCACTCCCGCGCACCCTTCGCCGAGCGCGCGGGCAAGCCTCTGCCCGCCGACGCGCGCGCGCTGATCGACGCCTGGGCGGCCAAGGCCGCCGAGACGCTGATCGAATCCGACCGCGTGACGCTGCTCTTGCCCGGCGGCCTCACCGACCCAAGCGCCGTCGTGGCTGCGGCGGTCGACCTCGGGGTCCTGGTGGACGCGCTGTCCCGCCGCGCCGCGTATCGCTGAAGGCTGGCCGAGTCTCGCGCACCGGGCCGCCTTTTTGGGGTAGCCTGCCGCCGATGTCGAAGCGCGCCTTTCTGGTCCTGACTGCCCTCGCGGCCCTCGCGGGCTGCGATGAAGAGAAGAAGCCCACGGCCGCCACCGCGACCGCCACCGCCACCGCCGCGAAGCCGCCACCGCCGCCACCGTCGGCCAGCGCCGAACCCCCGAAAGAGGCGAAGAAGCCCCGGGTCAAGAAGAGCGCCGCCGACTGCCCGAAGGGGCCCGCGGTCGCGTTCGACGACAAAGCGGTCGAGGCCGAGGTGCGCAAGAAGCTGAGCAAGGCCGACGGCGACATCACGCAGGCAGATCTGGGCAAGCTCAAGAGCCTCAACCTGTCCCAGGTCGAAACGCACCAGCTCGACCCGTGTCTCATCCCGCACGCCAAGAACCTGAAAGAGCTGTTCCTGGGTCCGGGTGATCTGGACGACCTCAGCCTGCTCTCGGGCATGACGCAGCTCGAGTCGCTGCGCGCGAGCATCAACAAGGTGAACGACCTCACCCCGCTCGCGAAGCTGACCAAGCTGGACCGGATCGACCTGGGTCGGACGCAGGTCACGGACCTCACGCCGCTCAAGGGTCTCAAGAACCTGACCGAGCTCGCGCTGGACGACACGTCGGTGCGCGACCTGAGCCCGCTGGCGGGCCACCCCAAGCTCGAGCGGCTGAGCATCCAGCGCACCCAGGTGAAGGACTTCAGTCACCTCAAGGACATCAAGACGCTGAAGTTCTTGTACCTGGCCGGCACGCCAGGGAGCGACATCAGTGTGCTGCAGCCGCTGCGCGACAAGGGGCTGAAGGTCATCGATCAGTGAGTCACGAGGCCTGACCCGCGATCTCGGGGGCGGCCGCCTTCGCCCGGGGCGCCGCCCGCCCGCGCAGCCGTGGAAGCTCGACCCACTCGTCCCACTCGGCGCCCCAGCCGCTGTAGTGGATCTTGTAGAACCCGTTCTTCATCGACACCACTTCGGCGGGCCACCAGCTGCCGTGCCACTCGACGTCGACCTGCTGGCCGACGCGGACGCCTTTCAGCGGCGCGACCGGCGCGGCGGGCGCCACGGACCGGATCCGCTCGGGGCCCACCCACTCGTCCCACTCGGGCCCCCAGCCCGTGTAGTGGATGCGCGCGATGCCAGCGCGGGTCTCGAGCACTTCGGCCGCCCACCACTGACCACCCCAGAGCACCTCGACCGACCGATTGCCCTGCGGCGCCACCGCCAGGGCCGGGCGGGTGGGCCGCGCGACCAGAGACGCCGGGCGGGCGGGTTTCGCCCGCTTGGGCTGGGCGGCGGCGGGCAGCGCCACCAGGGCCAGACTCAGGATGATCAGGAACTTGCGCAGCATGGCTTCGGCCTCCCGACGAAGACCCGAACGTGCGGGCCCTTCTGGCATCTTACGCCCGAGAAGGAGGAAAGATTTCGAGTCAGAGCTCGATCTGCGAGCCGACTTCCATCACCCGGTCCGAGGGGACGTTGAAGAACGTCGAGGCGCGCTGCGAGTTCCGGCTCATGAAGGCGAACACGTGCTCGCGCCAGATGGCCATTCCCTCTCGCTTGGTGGCGAGCAGCGTCTCGCGCCCCAGGAAGAAGGTGGTGTGCTCGATGGACCAATCTTCCAGGTGACGCTCGTCGAGCAGCTGCGGAATGTCCGGCTGCTCCATGAAGCCATAGCGCGCCACCACGCGGCGGAAGCCCTCGGGCAGGTCTTCTACCGTGACGCGCTTGTCGGGCATCACGCGCGGCTCTTCGGTGGTGACCACGGTGAGCAGAATCACCTGCTGGTGCACCACGCGGTTGTGCGTGAAGTTCTGCATCAGTGCCGGCGGTGTGCCTTCGGGGTTGCTGGTCATGAACACCGCCGTGCCCGGCACCCGTGCCGGCCGCTCGATCCGCAAGAGCTCGAAGAAATCGATCAGCGGGACCATCTGCTCGCGCATGCGCTGGCCGAGCAGCGCACGGCCGTCCTTCCACGTGGTCATGAGCATGAAGATCACGCTGCCAATCACCAGCGGGACCCACCCGCCGTGGGCGACCTTGACCACGTTCGCGCCGAAGAACGAAAGATCCACGGTCAAGAACAGCGCGGTCAGGCTGAGCGCCGCCAGGGGGCTCCAGCCCCAGCGGTGGCGCGCCACCAAGTAGGCCAGTGCCGTGGTGATCACCATGGTGGTGGTCACCGCGATGCCGTACGCCGCCGCCATCTTGCTCGAAGAGCGGAAGCCCAGCACCAGCGCAATGGTTGCGATCATCAGCATCCAGTTGATGCTGGGCACGTAGATCTGTCCGATGGCCGTCGACGAGGTGTGTTTGATCTCGACGCGCGGCCAGAAGCCCAGCATGGTGGCCTGCCGGGTCAGCGAGTAGGCCCCCGAGATCAGCGCTTGCGACGCGATGATGGTGGCTGCCGTCGCCAGGATCACCATCGGGATGAGCGCTGCATCGGGCACGGCCTTGAAGAACGGGTTCGACGCCGCCTTGGGGTCGCTGAGCAGCAGCGCGCCCTGGCCCAGGTAGGTGAGCATCAGCGACGGCGCCACGAGCACCAGCCAGGTCAGCCGAATCGGGCGCGCGCCGAAGTGCCCCATGTCTGCATAGAGCGCCTCGCCACCGGTGACCACCAGGAACACCGACCCGAGCACCAGAAAGCCGATCTTGCCATTTTCGAGCAAGAACGTCGCGGCGAACGTCGGGCTCAGCGAGACCAGCACCCCCGGTTGCTCGACGATGTGTCGGACTCCGATCACCGCGAGCGCGCCGAACCACAGCAGCATGATCGGTCCGAAGACCGCGCCGACGCGGTCCGTCCCAAACCGCTGTGCGAAGAACAGCACCGTGAGGATCAGCACCGTCAGCGGCACCACGAAGCGGCCGAAGGCCGGCGTGGCGACCTCGAGCCCTTCGACGGCGGACAGCACGCTGATCGCTGGGGTGATCATCCCGTCGCCGTACAGCAGCGCGGCGCCGAACAGGCCCAGCACCAGGACCACCGCGGACGACTTCTTGGCCTTCTCGCCCATCGCCAGAGCCATCAGCGCCAGGACGCCGCCCTCGCCGCGGTTGTCGGCTCGAAGCACGTAGACCAGGTACTTGATGCTGACGACGATGGTCATCGCCCAGAAGATCAGCGACAGGATCCCGAGCACGTTCGGCGGTGTGACCGGCAGCGCATGCTCGCCGTGAAAACACTCTCGAAGGGCGTAGAGCGGGCTCGTGCCGATGTCGCCGTAGACCACGCCGAGCGCACCGAGCGCCAGGGCTCCGAGCCCGCGGCCGTGATGGTGTGGGTGCTCGATCCGGCGGCTGACGGGGCCGGCCGCTCGGCGGCTGGGAGGGGGTACCCGATCGGTACGTTTCGGCTCGGGCACGGCCGGCTCGGCAATCGCTGCCGGCTCGGGCTCGGCAGCGGGCGCGGGCGCGGATTCCGGTTCGACAGCGGGCGCGACGTCGGGTTCGGCAGCGGGCGCGACCTCGGGTTCGGCAGCGGCCGCGACCGCGGGCTCGGGTTCGGCAGCGGGCGCGGGCTCGGCAGCGGGCTCGGGCTCGCCAGCGGGCTCGGGTTCCGGTTCGACAGCGGGCGCGGGCTCGGCATCGCGCTCCGCTTCCGGAGCCGCGGCGGGCGCGGGCTCGGGCTCGTGCGCGGGCTCGGCCTCGGCGCCGGGCTCGGACGCGGGTTCGACTTCCGGAGCTACCGCGGCTTCGGGCGAGGGGCCTGGCTCGGGCGCAGGCGAGGGCTCCTGCGTCGGCGCGGGCTCCCGCACCGGATCGGGCTCCACCGCCGTCGACTCCGGCTCTGGCGGCGCCTTCTTCTCGCTCTCCGAATTGGTCACCGGCGGAACCGTTACTAGGGACCCTGGGTGCTTTCAAGCCGGGGTCCTGATCGTGCCGCATTCCTTGGCCAGGTCGCGCGCCACGCTCGGAGCACGCTTCATGCATGTCGCCCCCGACCGCTGGCGCGACGCGTGGAGGCGCCGGAAGCACGGTGGATCCCGCTTCCCGGTTGACGCTGGCCGCCGCCACGAAAAGGCTGCGCCGCTTCGAGGAGATGCCATGGCGGTCGAGCGGGGAATGCGTGCGCGGTTTCGCTATCGATGGGAAGAGTTCCTGAGCGGCGGCGCCGGCAAGCAGCTGTTCTTCTTGTTCGTGCTGACCATGGCGCTGGTCGTGGTCTTCACGGTCATCTCGCTGTTGGGCGGTGTGGCGGGCGTCGAGCTGGCCGAAGGTGGCCTGCTCGACCGCGCCTGGTTCTACTTCACGCGCTTCTTGGATGCCGGCACCATGGGGGGCGACGCCGGCAATCCCAACCGCTTCGTTTCGACCATGGCCACGGTGGCCGGCGTGGTCGTGGCTGGCCTGCTCATCTCGTCTTTGGCCGGTAACTTCCAGGAGCGCCTCGAGGCCATCCGCCGGGGCATGTCTCCGGTGCTCGAGCACGACCACTTCTTGATCCTCGGCTGGTCCGAGAAGGTCTTCAGCGTCATCGACCAACTCTCCGAGGCGAACATCGAGAAGGGTCGCATCGTGGTGGTGGTGATGGCCGAGCAAGAGAAGGTCGCGATGGAAGAGGCGCTTCGCGACAAGGTCCAGCACCCGAAGCGGGTGAAGCTCGTGGTCCGCAACGGCAGCTCGGTGGCGCTGAGTGACCTGGCGAAGGTCAGCTTCGAGCGCGCCCAGGCGATCGTCGTCTTGGTGGACGACACGCAGCGCGATCAGCCCTATCGGGCCGACGGCCGGGTGATCAAGACGCTGATGGCCCTGTACAACCACCCCGACGGGCGAGGGCGCATCGAAAACGTGAAGATCACCGCCGAGGTGATGCTGTCCGAGAGTCGCGAGATCGCGCAGATCGCCAGCCGCGGGCGGGCGCAGGTGATCAACACCAACGACATGATCTCGAAGGTCATCTTGCAGACCTCGCGCATCAGCGGCCTCAGCTTGATCTACGACGAGCTGTTCCGTTTCGAGGGCAACGAGATCCACTATGCTCGCTTTCCCCAGACCGTGGGTCGTCGTTTCGGCGAAGTCGTGCTCGAGTTCCCCAACGCGTGCCTGATCGGCGTGGGCAAGGCCGACGGCTCGGGTCACCTGCTCAATCCCCCCGCCGACCACGTCATCGCGCCCGACGAAGAGCTGCTCTTGGTGGCCGAAGACGACCACATCGCCTGGCAGCCGTACCCGGGTCCGCTGCGCATCGATCAGATCCAGATCCCTTCGCCCCCCGCCACGGAGAAGCCCGTCGAGCACCTGCTGGTGCTGGGCTACAACGAGAAGCTCTTTCCGATCCTCAAAGAGTTCGACTCGTACGTCGGCCCTGGGTCCACGGTGACGCTGATCAACTCGGTCTCACTCGAGGCCCGTCAGCGCGAGATTGCCGACAAGTGCGGCGAGCTGCAGCTCAAGGTGCAGCACCTGGTGGGCGACTTCACCAACCGTCACATCTTGGAGCAGGTCAACACCGAGCGTTACCCCACGGTGATGGTCCTGGGCGACGCCTCGGATGCCCACGGCATGGACGAGAGCGAGGCCGCCGACACCCGGGCGATCATCGCGCTGCTCTTGCTCCGCGACTTCCGGCACCGTGCCGGGGTCCACGGGCAAGAGGTGTGCAGCGAGATCCTCGACCCCCGGAACCGCGATCTCGCGGCAACCACCGAGATCAACGACATCGTGATCAGCAACGAAATGGTCAGCATGGTGCTGGCGCAGGTCACGCACGAGCCGCGCGTCCGCCCCGTGCTGGAAGACCTGTTTCAGTCCGAGGGCAGCGAGATCTACTTGAAGGACCTAGCGCGCTACGTGCCGCCCGGACACCCGACCACGTTCGAGTACCTGATGCTGGCGGCCAAGGCCCGGGGGGAGGTGGCGTTCGGCGTGCAGATCCACGTGGCCGACCCGGCGCAGCGCTACGGCATCGTCCTGAACCCGTTCAAGTTCCGCCACGCCCAGATCACACCGAAGCCGGGCGACCGGTTGATCGTGCTGGCGGAAGACGACGGGTGATCACTTGACGGCGATCAGCGCGTTCACGTCGAACAGCCCGCCGTCGATCGGCGCCACGCTCGAGCCCTTGGCGTACACGTTGAAGCCGGCGTAGCCTGCCTTCTCGTAGTGCTCGAACCCCTGCGCCCAGGTGTTCGACGTGCTCATCTGCACGTTCAGCCGGACGTCAGCCGAGGCCGGTGACGTCAGCGCGAGCAGCGCGTAGAACACCGGCTGCTCGGGGTGCGGCTCGAGGCCGTCGGCGGTCTTTACCAGGCCGTCGAACAGCGCCAGCGCCTCGCGCGCCCGCGCTTGGCTCAGGGACCCCGCGGTGGCCTTGTCGTAGTCGGGGCGGTTCGATGCGTCGACCGGGAAGCGGATCTCGACCGTGCGCGGCCCCACCGGGCCGACGTTCTGGATGATGGCCTTCTCGGCCGCCATCAGCTTCTCGTAGCTGGCAGCGCGGGTCTTGTACTCTGCCGCCATCGCGTCGAGCACGGCTTTGTCCTTGCCGTCGGGGATGGCCGCGCGAGCCGAGGCAATCTGCGACTCGGACGCGCCGCGATCGATCAGGGTGGCGCGCAGATGGGCAGTGAGCGCGTTCCTGAATTCGTACTCGCTCTTCTTGGAGAAGATGGACGCCAGCGCCTGGTCGTCCAGCCGCAGGTCCGCCACCAGCGAGCTGGGCGGGCCGACCAGCGCCGCTGCCGGTTCGAGGGTGGCCTGGGCGGTCAGACGCAGTTTGCCCGCTTGCGTGATCAGCTCTTTGGCCTGGGGCTCGAGCCCGCTCACCGCAGCTTCCAGCGCGCTCGCGCCGTCGGCACGAAGCTGCACCACCTTCGGATCGTCCAGGACCGACAGCCGGCACGGGTCGAACGCCTGGCTGTTGGGACAGGCCTTGACCACGTAGCGCTCCAGCTCGTTGCCCGGCTTCTCCACCGCCTCGAGGGCCGCTTTGCCGCCCAAGCTCTGAATCACCGCGTCCAGGTGATCGAGCAGCTTGTCGCGCTCCATGTAGTCGTCGCCCTCTTCGACCTGCAGCACCAGGTTCGCCTCGCCCATGGCCGGAACGCTGGGGTTTGCCGGATCGAATACCAGGCCGCTCATGCCCACCCGGGTGTAGCCGTGGGACGAGAAGAACCAGCCGCCCTGCTTGTGCAGCCCGTCGAACAAGAGCGTGCGCGCACCACCCGGCGTCTGGATCACCACTGACCCTTGGCTCTCTTCGATGGTCTTGAAGAAGCTCATGCCGAAGACGTCGATGCCTGCGTGCGAGGTGGCCGACACGCCCGAGCGTGACAGGTCGAACTCCGCGATCACCCCAGGGTCGTTCTGTGCCGACAGGGCCTGCGCCAAGCGAATGTCGCCTCGCAGTGCTTGGGCCAGCGCCTGCTCGAGCGCCTTGGTGTCGCTGCCCGCGTCCAGCTTGAAACGCAGACGAGCCACCGACAGCCGGGTCTGGGTCTTGGTCTTGGCGGCGCGGGCCTCGATGAAGCTCAGCTTGGCGTTCATCTGGTTCTGCAGGGCTTTTTCCACCAATCGCCCCAGGTCCAGATCCACGCCGCCGACCGCGAGCTTGCTCTTGACCAGGCCCTGGACGCCCCAGCCGTCGGTGAGGGCGATGCTCGCACTCTGGACCTTCGCGGACGAAACGCCCACGTCCACCACCAGCTGATCGCCCGCGAGCCGGACCAGCTGAACGTCCATCTGGCCGCGCAGGTGCGCGCGCAGACCGCCGGACAGCACCAGGTTGTAGCTGACGCCGGCTGCGGGCGTTGCCACCAAGAGGGGCACACCCACACCCAGGTTCAACCCGATGCCGCCGCTGCCGCTGAGCGCCAAGAGCTCGCCCGGCTTCATGGAGCGCACGTCGTCCAGGCTGCGTGGCACCACGTAACCACGGGCGCTGCGCAGCGCCTTGAGCGGAGCGCCGCCCAGCGCCGCGGCCTCGCTGGAAAACGGCGCGATCACGCGGGTGGTCAGGTTCGCCCCCAGATCGAAACCCAGCGCCACGCTGGCCCCACCCAGGCCCGCCGCGGTGAGCCCCCAGTTGTGGCCGAAGGCAGCTGAGGTCTGGAACGAGAACTCTCCGTAGACCTGATCGCCGGAGGCATGCAGGTGATCGCGCCGGAGCTGGTTGACTTCGGTGGTCAGCTCGCGCTCGCCGTAGGCCACCGCCAGACCCGTGGCCAGGCTGTCGAGGTTGCCCAGGGTCAGATCGTCTTTGGCTTTCTCGGCCGTCGCGTAGGCCTTCGGCGCGCCCAGCTGGATCCCCGCGTAGTCGCTGAGGGACAGCGAGTCATTCAACGCTTCCGAGGCGAACCCCGCTCCCACGCCGAGCAGGTCGCCCAGATCCAGTTTCTTCGCGTCGCGCCACAGGCTGGTGATGGAACCCCAGCCATCGCATTTGCCTTCGCACGTCACGTTCAGCGACTCGGGTCCGTCGGGCGAGTCGCCGTCGGGAGCGGCCGAAGTGCTGCAGCCCAGCGCCAGGGCGCCGACGAGGCCGAAGGGGAGAGCGCGAGTCGAACGGGTCAGGCGAAGCATCCGGCCAGCATAGCGACAGCCCCGGGGGGGAGGGAAGGGGCAGCCCGTGGGCGCACCTGGGCCCAGCCGGTGCTAGACTTGCGCCCCGTGCAGCGACAGCGTCTTCGATTCACGCGCCCCGTCGCCGCTCTCGTTGCCGCTTGCGCTGCGCCGCTGATCGGCGGCTGCGGCGATGAGCCCGAGCAGTGCACCGACTGCGGGGGAACGCAGCTGGTCATGGATCTGGGCGCCGATCTGACCACGCCCGAGCACTTCTACGACCTGCCGTATCCCAGCGATCTGCGCGTCGACGCCGAGGGCCATCCGATCCTCGACGGGTTCCCCAACCCGGGCGAGGTGTTCATCTTGAGCGGGCTGGTGGACAACGCCGAGCAAGCCCGGGGGTTTCCCGTCATCCCGGTGGTGCACCTCAGGTTCACCGCCCCGCTCGCCGCCCAGAGCTCCGAGAACGTGATCGTCGCCGACGCCGGCTCGTCGGTGCTCTTGCTCGACGTCGACCCCGAGTCACCCGAGCGCGGCCGGCTGGTACCGACGCTGGTCGAGACCGCCGAGCCGGACGCCTACACGCCCCAGAACGTCCTCTCCATCGCGGCGCGTCCCGGGTTCGTGCTCCGCGCGAAGACCCGCTACGCGGTGGTGGTGCGTCGCGAGCTGGGCGGCGCGGACGGCGCACCGCTCACCCAGGCGCCGGTGCTGACTCGGTTGGCGAAGCGCGCGCCCGCGGGCGAAGCCGAGCAGCGGGCCGACGAGAGTTACGCGCCGCTGTGGGAAACGCTCGACACCCTCGGGGTCGAGCGGGCCTCGGTGGCGGCGGCGACCGTGTTCACCACGGGGGATGTGGTCGCCGACCAGGCGGCGCTGAGCCAATCCGTCGTCGACGCCTACGACGTCACGCTCAGCGGGCTGAACGAGCACGTCGATCCCGAGCTTGGCGAGCTCTGCGTGCTCGAAGGCACGGTCGACTATCCGCAGTTCCAGCTCGGCAAGCCGCCTTACAACACCGACGGCCGGTTCGTGATCGGGCCCGATGGCCTGCCCACGCTGCAGCGGACCGAGACCGCGCCGATCAAGATCGTGCTACCGAAGGCACCGATGCCGGCGGGCGGCTTTCCGCTGATCGTCAACATTCACGGCTCGGGGGGCTACAGCATCGCCATGGCGCGGCCCGTGGCCGACGACGGCAACCCCGGCCCGCCCATCGGTCCGGCCTTCCCCTACGCGGTGCAGGGGTTCGCCATGGCGGGCAGCGCCATGCCGCTCAATCCCGAGCGCTTGCCCGGCGCCTCCGAGACTGCCTACCTGAACCCGAACAACCTGGCGGCCATGCGCGACACGTTTCGCCAGGGGCAGATCGAGCTACGGCTGTTCATCGAGGCGCTGTCGAAGCTGGTCATTCCGCCTTCTGCGCTCGGCGCCTGCACGGGGCCCAGCCTGCCCCCGGGGGCGACGCATTTCCGATTCGATCCGAAGCGGATCTTGGTCACGGGCCAGTCGATGGGCGGCATGTACACCAACATGATCGCTGCCACCGAACCCAGCTTGCGCCTGGCGGTGCCCACCGGGGCCGGCGGGCTCTGGCCGCACTTCATCGTGCACACTCCGCTCCAGGGCGGGAAGTTCACCGGGTTCTTGAAGCTGATCTTGGGTACCGAGGTGAAGCTCACGCACCTGCATCCGGTGCTGGGGCTCGGTGCCGCTGCGCTCGAGGCCGCTGATCCGTTCGCGTACGCGCCCCGCATCGCGCGCCGGCCCCTGCCGGGGCATCCCGTCAGGCCGATCTTCGACCCCGTGGCGCCCGACGACAGTTACTTCGATCGGAGCACCTACGACGCCATTGCTCTCGCCTATGGTCATCAGCAGGCTGGCGCCGCGCTCTGGCCCGAGATGCAGCAGGCCCTCGCCCTGGGCGGGCTCGATGGGCTCTTGCCCCTCCCGGTGGCGGACAACCGCAAGAGCGAAGGGGGCGCCGCGTACACCGGCGTGATCGCGCAGTACGCACCCAAGGCGCTGCCCGGCGAAGCGAAGGCCGATGGCCACGCCATCTACTCGCATCGCGACGATCTGAAATTCCAGTACGCCTGCTTCGCGGCTTCGTTCTTGAAGACCGGAAGCGCTCGGTTGCTCGCGCCGCAAGACGACTGGAAGAAGGTCTGCCCCTGAGTCAGCCCTTGCCGCGCTTCGAAAGGTCGAGAGGCACGGTGCGCTCGAGGGGCTGGGTCCTCTCCATGAGGAGCGTCTTTTCCGCCTTGGACAGCGCTGCGACCTCGTCGGCGCCGGACTCGCCCGGGCTCTGCTTGATCTTCATCAGGCCGAACCCGGCGGCCACGACCCCGGCCAGCTCGATGGCCAAGAACACCAGCACCAAGGCGCCGGGCCAGCCCTCGGCCGTGAGCGCGTAGATGCGCGCCCCGAACACCCCCAAGAGCGACAGCAGCGCACAGAGCAGGCCGGGCAGCTGCCATTCGCGCCGCATGGCGGCCACCGCCAAGAACACCCCGAGCCCGATCTGGATGCCGCCGTAGAACGCGCGCAGCTCGACCAGGCCGAGGCGACTGGTGGTCGAGAGGTCGGCGTAGGCCGCGAGCTTCTGCGGGGCGAGCAAGAACGCCACCCCGAATGCGATGAAGCTGGCCGCGAGCGCGAGCAGCACCGCGCGCGGGGTTCCCGAGGTGGGCTCAGATTCGGCCATGGCGAGACTCTAAGACAGCTTCAGCTGGGGTGCGATAGGTTGCCTCGGCGTCCGCCCGCGGTTCCCGGTGGCGGCTCGGGGATTCTCGCCTCTGCTACACTCCCCGCCGGCGATGACCTCCGACCAGAAGAAGCGTGAGCTGGTGAAGCATGTCGCGCGCCTGACCGAGCTTCGGCTCGCCGAGCAGCAGCGCAAGCACCAGTGCTCGATCTCGCCTTCGCTCGGGCCCATGGTGCTGGCCCAGCGGCTGCGCGCCGAGCGTTTGCCCGACGGCGACCAGCTCGAGGCTCTGGCGGCTCGCTTGGTCGACTGGGCGCTGGGGCTGGCGCCTGGGGCGGGCAGGCCGTTCTCCGACGCCGATCTGGACTCGTCGGGATGACGCTCGCGGATCTGGGCTTCGGTGCGGAGTTCGAGCGGGCGCTCTCCGCGCTGGGCATCGCCGACGGTTTCGCCGGCAGGGTGACGCGCATCGACGCCGATCGGGCGCAGCTCTCGACCGAATCCGGCGAAACCACGGCGCGCGTCCCGCGCCGCGTCGTGCGGACCGAGCCCGGGCGTCCGGTGACCGGCGACTGGGTCGCGTGCGCGCCGGGCCCGGAGCCCGTCGTCCAGGCGGTGCTCCCGCGCCGCTCCGAGCTCGTGCGGCGCGCCGCAGGCCGACGCGTGCAACCGCAAGTGCTGTGCACCAACGTCGACGTCCTGTTCGTGGTGATGGGGCTCGACGGAGACTTCAACCTGCGACGTCTCGAGCGCTATCTCACGCTCTCGGCCGAAGGCCGCATGACACCGGTGGTGCTGCTCACCAAGGCCGGCCTCTGCCCCGACCCCGCGGCGCGCGCCGCCGAAGCCGGCAGCGTGGCTCCGGGCGTGCGTGTGCACGCCATCGACGTGCTGGCGGGCATCGAGTCGGGTGCGCCGGCGCGCTATCTGGGATCGGGGGTCACCGCTGCGGTCGTCGGCTCGTCGGGCGCGGGCAAGTCCACGGTGGTGAACTTCCTGCTCGGGCACGACCGCATGCGCGTTCACGCCGTGCGCAGCCACGACGATCGGGGCCAGCACACGACCACCCATCGCGAGCTCATGGCGCTGCCGCAGGGGGGCGCCATCATCGACACCCCGGGCATGCGCGAGCTGGGACTGTGGGCCGAGGGCGAGGCGCTCGAAACGGCCTTCCCGGAGGTGATCGAGCTGTCGGCGGGTTGCCGGTTTCGCGATTGCCGGCACATCACCGAGCCGGGCTGCGCGGTGCGCGCCGCGGTCGAGCAAGGCACTCTCGACGCCGCCCGAATCGCGAGCTACATCGCGCTCGGCAAGGAGCTCGAACGCCGGTCCAAAGACACCCGGCGGGGCTGACGTCGCATGGCAGAGAACCAGTGGCGCTGGATTGGGACCGACGGGTTCGAGTACACCGGCAACCTCGAGAAGCTTCAGGCGGCGATTCGCGAGGGCGGCGTGTCGCCCACGTGCATGGTGTCGTCCGCCGCGCTGGGCGGCTGGCTGCCAGCGTCGGAGGTGCCCGAGCTCGCGGTGCACGAGGCTCCGCTGCCGGCGTTCAAGGTCGAGGACGAAGCGCCGACCATGCGGGACAACCCGCTGCCCGATCCGCCCGAGGCCCCCACCGAGCCAGCCACCGTCCGCCGGGGCCCGACCCAGCGCTCGAACGCGCCGCTGGTCATTGGCCTGTTGGTGCTCGGGCTGTTCGTGCTCGGTGGGCTCGGGGGCGTCTCGCTCTGGCTCGCCGGTCGTCCCGAACCCGTGCCATCTCCGTCGGCATCCGCGGCAGCGTCGACCTCGGCGGCGCCGTCATCCGGCCTGGCCCGGGCATGCGCTGCGGGCCGCGCGCGGCTGATCTCGAAGCCCGCCCACGGCAAGGTGCCGCTCGAGGTGGCGGCGGCGGGCAAGGGGCGGGTCGCGGTCGGGTTTGCGCGCACCCGGACCGAAGCCGAGGTGGTGGTGCTGGCCGCGGACACGCTGGACGAGCAGAGCAAGAAACGTCAGCCCAGCAAGGCTCCGGTCACCAGCGTTCAGCCGCGACTGGTCGGGGACAGCGTCGAGCTGGTCGTCGACAGCGAAGAGTCCAACCTGGGCGATGCGCGCACCCTGCTCGGCGACGAGCCGCTGCGGATCGGCGCCGCGCCCCGGGGCATTGCGCGGCGGTCCGGGGACAGTGAGCCGGACGTGGTCTGGCCGCTGAACGAGAAAGAGCTGACCCCGGCTCGCGTCGACAGCCACCCCAGCGCCGGGCACTTCGTCGCGTTGCGCAGTGGCGGGCCAGCCGGCAAGGTGCTCGCGGGTTGGCTGGCCGCCAACGGCGACAAGTCCACCGAGCTTCTGGCGCCCCAGCTGCCCGCGGCGATCGCCGGGACTCCCGTGCCCGTGGTGGGCAGGGCCAGTGCGCTGCTCTTGGTTGCCGCCAAGCCCAGCGAAGCGGCCGACTACCAGCTGTTCGCTGGCAAGTCGGTCGCCGGAAAGGTCCCCGAGCGGCTCTCGTCGCTGGCCTTGGGCGACGGTGGCGCGCGGATCTCGCCGGCGGCGGCGGCGCTGGGCGACCGGGGCTGGCTTCTGCAATGGACCGCGCGGACCCCGACCGGTCATGCGGTCGAGGTACGCGTGCTCGACGACGCGCTCACCCCGGTGGGGTCGACCCTCACGGTTTCGCCCCAGGGCGCCGACGCAGGTCAGGGCCGCGTGTGGGTCGAGGGGGAGCGCGCGGTCTCTTTCTTCTTGGTCTCGACCGGCGAGCAGCACGAGCTGTGGGCGGCGCCGCTCAGCTGCAAGTAGGGCTCACGGCTTCGGCGCATAGAACCACTTCGGCCCCTTGCACGACGCTCCGGCGGGGTCGCAGGCGGTGACCGCTGCGGTCTTGCGGAAGCCATCGAAGAGCGTGGCCTGGAGCTCGGCGTCGTTGTTGCAGACGTGATAGTCGGCCAGCGTTTCTTTCGCGGCAGCGACGATCTTGCCCAGAGCGGCGTCGAAGCCCGAGGCCCAGTCGAAGCCCGAGGCCCAGGTGCAGCTGGGCAGCACCGCCAGCACGCCGGCGATGTCACCCGCCTTCAGCTTCTGCACCAGCCCCGGGGCGTCGACCGCGCCGCTGCAGGTCAGGTGTGCCAGCACGTAGCCTTCGACTTCTGCCACCAGCTTCTGCACCGCCGCGTCGCCCAGCGCGTCCATGCTCAAGAACTGCGTTCCGCACTCGCACTCGTCGTAAGCGGCGAGCAGCGATTCCATTGCGCTCCACTTCCCGCTGGCCTGCATCGAGCCCACGCTCACCAAGAACACCTCGCCGTTTTTGTCCTTGTCCCCCGGCTTGGTGCCGTGGTTCTCGCGAAACGCCGTCTTGATCAGCTGGCCGCTGCAGCTCACGTCGATCTGGGTGGTGGTGTGGGGCGGCCAGAGATCGCTGCTGCGACCTGCGGTCTCTTTGTAGGCGTCCTTCTGGAGCCAGGTGAAGGTCGCCGTGCAGCTCTCGGTTCCGGCGACGCCGCCAGCACCCCCCGTGCCGCCGCTTCCCCCGCTTCCGCCGCTGCCCGCGGCGGCGCCCCCGCCGTCGTCCGACGAGCAGCTCGCCAGGGTGAGTGCAGCCAGGACCCATGCAGGCCAGAACGAAACGCGCATGCCCCGAGCTTAGATCGGAACGCCGACGCTTGCTCGGTGTCGGGCTCGGCGTGACACTCGGTGCGTTGGCGCGCCTTCTGCCGATCTTCGCTCTCGCCCTGGCGGCGTGCACCGGCCCGGCTGCCGTCGCGCCCCGCCCACCGGTCGCGCCGCGGCCACCGCCCGTCCCGGCGGCGTGGCCCGCCTTCCCGGTCTCGGCGCCCGGCGCCCGTGAGCTGCTCGCGGCGCACACCCGTCGCCCCGCGCGCATCGAGCCGATGCTCACCCGGGGGTTGCTCGAGGCGAGCCTGCGGGCGGCGGCCCGGGCGAATCAGCTGGTGGCCGGCGACGACGCCATCGGGGCGTTCCTTCGAGCTCGCACCCCGCGCCAGAGCTTCGTGCTGTTCGGGACGTACCACGATGCCCCGGCGCAGATCGTCGCGTTTCGTCGGCTGGCGGGCGCCCTGGGGTTCGGCGCCACCGACGCGGTGATCGAGCAGTTCCACGCGGCCGGACGGTGGAGCGGCGTGCCGGCGCAGCACCAAGCTGGCGACGATGCGGCGCTCGGCCGCGGTGCCGGGCTTGGCGGCGTGATCGCGACCCAGCGCGATCACGACCACGCCGCATGGAAGTACGACTACCTCGAAGAGCTTCCGGCTCTGGTGGCCACGCTCCAGGCGGGCGGGGTGCGCGTGCACGGCTGCGATCTGCCCACGCCGCTTCAGGCAAGCGCCCGAGCCGTGGGGGATGCCGCGCTGGCGGGGCTCCGCGAGCTGCACTGCGTGCTCGCGCTGGCCGAGCAGGTGCGGTCGCCGTCGAAGGTCGCCATGCTCTGGGGGGCGCGCCACGTCGCCGCCGACGGGGTGCAGCGGTTCTTGCCGACAGACGCCACCGTGATCGCGATCGAGGTGTTCGGCGGGCGGCCCGCCGGCGACGGCGTCGAGGGGCAGCTCGGCTTCCGGCTCGCCGGACCGGTGCTCTTCCCGGTTCCGGGCAGGGATCGCTTCGCGCTGGTGCTCCCGGCGGGCGCGCTGGCCGTTCGCGTCGATCGGGCGCGCACCGCGCTCTCGGCGGGGGAGCCCACGGCAACGCTGAGGGTGAGCAGCGAGACCGACCTCGAGCTGTGGCTCGACGGTAGTGCCGAGCCCGTGGGCGACGAGCCGAGAGACTTGCCCCTCGCGGCCGGGCAGCACGCCTTTCTGGCCCGGGACGTCGCGGGGGGAGTGCGCGTGCCCGAAGGCGGGTTCACGGAGCTGCACCTGGCCGGTGGCGAGGTTCGGATCGTGGAGCACCGGCCGGTGCCGTGACGGGAATCGCGCCCCGATCGCCGGGCGTTTCAGCCGCGCATGCGGCTCGGGATTGGCCTCAGCCTGGCGGCGCTGATTTCGGCGGCCGACGCGGCGCCGCAGGTGCCGCGATCCGAGCTCGCTCGGGGGCCCCGGCTGACTGCGCCGCACGTCGCGGCGGAGCGCGCGGCCGCCGCACGCCGGCTTCCTGCTCGGGTTCAGCTCGCCATCGAGCGCGAAATCGATGGCGCCATCGAGCGCGGTGACATGCCTGGGGCGGTGGTGATCGTCGGCGGAAGCGAGGGGGTTTCGTTTCGGCGCGCCTTCGGTGCGGCGCGCGTCGACCCGGTGCGCCGCGCCATGACCGAAGACGCGATCTTCGATCTGGCCAGCGTCACCAAGGCGGTGGCCACCGCGACCGCGGTCGCGGCCTTGGTCGAAGACGGGCGGCTGCGCTACGACGATCCGGTCCGGAAGCACCTGCCGGCATTCCACCCGGGCGTCACCGTTCGCCAGCTTCTCACGCACACCTCGGGCCTGCCGGCGGTGCTCGCCGTGGCGGACAGCTCGCCGGCCGCCGTGGCACGCACCCCGCTCGCCCACGAACCCGGCGTTCGGCATCGCTACAGCGACCTTGGCTTCATCGTGCTCGGCGAGCTGGTGGCGCGCGTGTCGGGCCAGCCCCTCGACGGCTTCGTCGCCCGTCGCTTGTTCGAGCCGCTCGGGCTCACGGACACCCGCTTTCGTCCCGGGCCGGGTCTGCGCGTCGTGCCGACCGACGCGTGGCACGGCGTGGTCCACGATCCGCGAGCGCGGGCCCTGGGCGGCGTGGCAGGCCATGCCGGCCTGTTTTCGTCGGCCGACGACCTGGCCCGCGTCGCCCGCATGCTGCTCGGCAGCGGCGCGCTCGACGGGCGACGGGTGCTTCGCCCCGAGACCGTGCGCGCGATGACCGAGGTCCACGAGGTGCCGGGGGCGCGGGTCACGCTCGGCTGGGACGCGCCCGACGACCCGACCGGGGCGGTGTTCTCGCCACAGAGCTTCGGTCACGAGGGCTTCACGGGAACGTCGCTCTGGGTCGACCCCCGGCGCGATCGCTTCGTGGTGTTCTTGAGCAGTCGCCTGCACCCGGATGGCAAGGGCAGGGTCGCGCCGGTGGCGCACGCGATCCGCGCGCTGGTCGCCGGTGTGCGTCCCGAGGTCGACGATCCCGTGGTCGAGCTCGGCATCGACCGTCTGGCGCGAGAGGGCTTCTCTCGCCTTCGGGGGCGTCGCGTGGCGCTTCTGACCCACGGCGCGGCTCGCGATCGATCGGGCCGACGGACGCTCGACCGAATCGCGTCGGCGCCCGGTGTCGAGCTCGTGCGCGTGGTCACTCCCGAACATGGGCTGTCGGTCGCGGCAGAGGGCGCCGTGCCCGACGGTCGCGACGCGCGCACCGGGCTTCCGATCGTCAGCCTGTATGGCCCGGACGACGACCGGCGCGCCTGGGTCGACGTCGACACGGTGGTGGTGGATCTGGTGGACGCGGGCGCGCGTTTCTATACCTACGCCGCGGCGCTGGTCCGCGCCCTCGAGTCGCGGCGCCGAGTGGTGGTGCTCGACCGCCCGAACCCTTCTGGCGGCGTCCCCGCTGGCCCCGTGTCCCCCGCCAAGCCGCGCTCGTGGATCGATCCTCATCCGCTGCCGGTGATGCACGGCATGACGCTGGGCGAGCTCGCGATTCTGATCGCGCACGAGCGCGCCCTCGACACGCCGCTCGAGGTCGTGCCGCTCAGCGGGTGGCGGCGCGACATGCACTTCGACGACACGGGGCTCGCGTGGTTCGACCCGTCGCCCAACCTTCGCAGCCCGCGCGCAGCGCTGCTCTACCCGGGCGTGGCCCTCTTCGAGCACAGCAACCTCTCGGTGGGGCGCGGGACGCCGACGCCCTTCGAGTGGGTGGGCGCGCCCTGGCTCGACCCCGCCGCGGTGATCGCCGCGCTCGGCCCCGCCCAGGGCGTGAGCCTCGCCCCCGACGAGCGCGTCCCCCAGAGCGGGCCGTTTCGTGGCGAGCGCTGTCGCGGCCTGGCCATCACTCTCACCTCGGCGCGCCGGCTGTCACCGCTGGCGTTTGCCATGGCGCTGGCTCGTGCGCTCCGCGCCGTTCACCCCGCCGACTGGGACTTCCGGCGTCTCGGCGTGCTCCTCGGCAGCCCCACCACGCTCGAGGCCCTGGGCCGGGGCGCCCCGCTCGAGGCGTTGATGGCGGGCTGGCCGCTCGAGCTCGAGGCCTTCGCCGTCCACCGCCGCCCGTTCTTGCTCTATTGAGCGCCGCATCGCTGCGAGCGGCAGTTTGTCGCTCGCGTGGCACCCGGGCTTCTGGCAGAGTGGACCGAGCTCTGCGCCAACGGCGGGGGAGGAGAGGCGATGTCCAAGTCGGTACTACTCGAGGGGTGCGCGTTCTTGCTGGGGGCGGGCCTGCTGATCTCCACCGGCGCCTGCGATGGCGGCGGTGACGACGGCGGCGGGGGCACCGACGGCGGCGGCAGCGGCGCGTCGGGCGGCAGCGGCGCGTCGGGCGGCAGCGGCGCGTCGGGCGGCAGCGGCGCCACCGGCGGGGCGTCGGGCTCGACGTTCTCGTGCGACACACCGGCCAAGTTCGCGTGCATCGAGATGGACATCCCAGCCGGGCCGGGCCGAGACGCGGCCGCCGACCAGTGCACCTCGGACGGCGGGACACCGGGCACGGCCTGCCCCACGGCCTCCGTCATCGCCGAGTGCAAGAGCTCGATTCACTACTTCTACTACAGCGGCTTCAACGGGCTGTCCCAGGCCCAGTCGGTGTGTGGAAGTCTGGGCGGCACTTGGTCGACGCCGTGAGCGTCGTGTGACGGGTCGCCGCGCGGCCGCCCGGAAATGCTAGCCTCCGCGGCCGCCATGCCGCTCTTGTTCCATCGTGTGCTGATCGCCAACCGCGGGGAGGTAGCCGTGCGCATCGCCCGGGCCTGCGACGTGCTCGGGGTCACCCCGGTCTTGGCCGTGAGCGAGGCCGATCGGGGCGCGGCCTACACGCATGGTCGACAGACCGTGTGCCTCGGTCCCGCGCGCTCGGCCGAGAGCTACCTCGACGCGGTGAAGCTGGTGCAGGCCGCCAAGCAAACGCGCTGTTCGGCGCTGCACCCGGGTTGGGGGTTCTTGTCCGAGAACCCGACCTTCGCCGCGCTGTGCGAGGCGCACGGCGTGACCTTCATCGGTCCTCCGGCTCACGCCATGCACCTGATGGGCAAGAAGACGCCGGCCAAGCGGGCGATGGGCGCTGCCGGGCTCACGCTCATCCCAGGTAGCAGCGGCGTGCTCTCGGGCCTTTCCGAGGCGCGCCGCGTCGCCGACGAGGTCGGCTACCCCGTGCTGTTCAAGGCCGAAAGCGGCGGCGGCGGCCGCGGCATGCGCATCGCGCGCGGGCCCAGCGAGGTGGACGAGGCATTCAGCGGCGCACAGCGCGAGGCAGAGGTCGCGTTCGGGGACGATCGCGTCTATCTCGAGCGCCTGCTCGAAGGCGGCCGGCACGTCGAGATCCAGATCATGGCGGACCGCTACGGCAACGTCTGCCACCTGGGCGAGCGCGACTGCACCGTGCAGCGCAAGCACCAGAAACTGATCGAAGAGTCGCCGTCGCCCGTGCTCTCTTCTGACGAGCGTGCGCGCGGTGCCGAGCTGGCGCGCCACGCTGCGGCTTCGATCGGTTACGTGGGTGCCGGCACCATGGAGTTCTTGCTCGACCAGGGTGGCACCCTGAGGTTCATGGAGATGAACACCCGCCTGCAGGTCGAGCACCCGGTCAGCGAGATGCGCACCGGAATCGATCTCGCGGTCGAGCAGATCCGCGTCGCCGCCGGCTGCCCGCTGTCGTTCTCGCAGGCCGACGTTCGCTTCGACGGCCACGCCATCGAGTGCCGCATCAACGCCGAAGATCCGGAGCACGACTTCCGCCCCAGCCCCGGCACTCTGACCCTGTGGCAGCCCCCCGAGCAGACCGAGCACGTGCGCGTCGACACCCACGTGTGCCAGGGCTACAAGGTGCCGCCGTTCTACGACTCGCTGATCTGCAAGCTGATCGTGAAGGGCAACGACCGTGAAGACGCCCGGCAGCGCATGATTGCCGCGCTCTCGGCGCTGCGTGTCGAGGGCATCAAGACCACGGCGCCCATGCACCTGGCCGTGCTTCGGAGCGAGCAGTTTGCCAGTGGGCGCTACGACAACCGCAGCATTCCTGGCTGGAGTCATTCCTGATGGCCCACGTTCCCGTCGTTCCCATCGGCCGCCCGCGGCACAGCGTCACCGACCTTGCCACCTTCCAGAGCCACCGCGACGCGCTCGACGCGCTCGAAGCCAGCCTGCGCCAGCGGCGGGCCGAGGTCCACGCCGGCTGGGGCGAGAAGTACCAGAAGCGGGTGCACGACAAGGGCAAGCTCACCGCCCGCGAGCGGCTCGCGCGGCTGTGCGACCCCGGCACGCGCCCCTTCGAGGTCGGCACCTTCGTCAATCACGGCATCGAGTTCGAGGGCGGGCTCCGTTCGCCCGGGGCCGGTGTGGTCACGGCCTTTGCCCGGGTCGAGGGTCGCTGGTGCATGGTGATCGCCAACGACAACACCGTGGCCAGCGGGTCGTGGTGGCCCAAGACGCCCGAGAAGATCCAGCGGGCGCAGAGCATGGCGCTCAGGTTGCGCATCCCGGCCGTGTACCTGGTGGATTCCAGCGGCCTGTTCTTGCCCGAGCAGTCCCGAGCGTTCCCGGGGATGCGCGGCGCCGGGCACATCTTCAAGATGAACAGCGTGCTCAGCGCCCACGGTGTGCCGCAGATCGCCGGCGTCTTCGGCGACTGCATCGCCGGCGGCGGCTACATGCCGATCATCAGCGATCGCGTGTACATGACCGAGCAGGCCTACATGGTGATTGCCGGTGCTGCCTTGATCAAGGGCGCCAAGAGCCAGAAGATGACCTCGCTCGACATCGGCGGCCCCGAGGTCCACGTGCACCAGAGCGGCTGCGCCGACGTCCGGGTGCCCAATGACGAGGTGCTGCTCGACTGCATCCGGAGCGAGCTCAGGCGTCTGCCGACCTCGGGCGCGGACTACTATCGCGGCGACGCCCGCAGCATCGAGCCCGCTCACCCCGCCCACGAGCTCCGCGGCCTGCTTCCGCCCGACCACCGCGAGGCCTACGACGTGGTCGAGATCCTCGCGCGGTTGTGCGACCAAAGCCTGTTCTGGGAGGTGCTGCCCGGCGTGGGTGAAGAGATGGTGTGCGGCGTCGGGCGCGTCGCCGGTTTGTGGGTCGGGTTCATCGCCAACCGCCAAGGGCTGGTAGGCGATCCCGAGCACCCCGGTCGCCAGCGCCCCGCGGCCATCCTCTACCGCGGAGGCATCGCCAAGGTGTCGGCGTTCAGCCGGGCGTGCAACGACGACGGCATCCCGATGGTCTGGCTGCAAGACATCTCGGGTTTCGACATCGGCGCCGAGGCCGAGGCCCAGGGCCTGCTCGCCTACGGCTCGAGCCTGATCTACACCAACTCGACCAACACCGTGCCGATGTTCACGGTGCTCTTGCGCAAGGCGAGCGGCGCCGGCTACTACGCCATGAGCGGTCTGCCCTACGATCCGGTGGTGCAGCTCTCGACCACTGTGGCGCGCCAGAGCGTGATGGAGGGCCGTACCCTCGCCATCGCGACGTACAACACCAAGCTGGACGACGACTTCGAGATCCTGAGCAAGGATCCTGACGAGCGGCGCAGCATCGAAGAGGGCATGAAGGCCGTCGAGCGTCGGATCGAAGCGGACATGGACCCGTTCGTTGCCGCCCGGCAGATGGACACCGACGAGATCGTCGAGCTCGGCGAGTTGCGCGACTACCTGGCGATGCTGGCCGAGGCCGCATACCAGAGCCCGGGCGTGCGGCGCATCAAGAACAGCCGCATCTGGAGCTTGCACGACCTGGCGGTGCTCGCGGAGGGCGTGCGATGAGCGCGCGGCGCGCCTTCCCGCGCGACGGCCGCGCGTTCCATCACACCCTGACCGCAGGCAGCGCGCGGTTGCCAGAGGGCCGGCTCACCGTGCACTCGCCGGCGGTCGGGCTGTGGCGCGGGGCGCCTGCGCCCGGCACGTTGCTCTTGCCGGGGGCGTACATCGGCCAGATCGAGGTTCTTCGGGTGCTGCACGACCTGGTGCTCGACGACCACGCCCATGGCCTGATCGTCGGCGCGGCGCCGGCCGTGCGCCTTGCCCGCCAGCCCGTCGAGCACGGCACGCTGCTGTTCACCCTCGACCCCACCTCCGGCGCCGTCCTCGCGGTGGAAGCAGAAGCCGAAGCTGGTACCGCCGCCGGCGGGCTCGAGTTCCGAGCGCCCTCCAGCGGGCGTTTTTATCTGCGGCCCGCGCCCGACAAGCCGCCCTTCGTCGAGGCCGGTGCGGTGATCCAAGAAGGCCAGACCGTCTGCCTTCTCGAGGTGATGAAGACCTTCCACCGCATCAGCTACGGTGGGCCCGGGCTGCCGAAGCGCGCCAAGGTGACCGTGGTCGCGGTGGCCGACGGCGCCGACGTCGAGGTCGGCGACACGCTGCTCGCGCTCGAAGCACAGTGAGCAGGCGGCTCAGCCGGCGTAGCCCGACACCGCCAGGGCGTGACACGCCGTGCCGGCGATGACGAACAGGTGCCACACCAGATGGTTGTGTCGCAGGCGTTCGGCCGCATAGAACGCCACGCCGGAGGTATAGGCCACGCCGCCAGCGATCAGCCAGAACAGGCCCCAGGGCTGCATCGCGCGCCAGAGCGGGTGAATCGCGAACACCACCACCCACCCCATGGTGAGATACAGCACCATCGAGAGGCGTGGAAAACGCAGACCGCCGAGCAGTTTCAAGCCGACGCCCAGCGCAGCCAGCGCCCAGACCACACCGAACAGCGTGTAGCCCCAGGCGCCGCGCAGCACCCCCAGCGTGAACGGGGTGTAGGTGCCGGCGATGAGCAGGAAGATCGCCGAGTGGTCGAGCACGCGCAGGCGGCGCTTCAGCTCTGGGTCTTTCGCGCCGTGATACAGCGTCGACGAGAGGTAGAGCAGCACCATCGTCAGCGAAAACACGGCTGCCCCGACCATGCTCAGGGTGCCCCCGCGCTCGGCCACCGCGCGCAGCACGAAAGGCGTCGCGATCAGCGCGGCGCAGAGCCCCAGGCCGTGGCTCAGGGTGTTGGCTGCCTCTTCTCGGTCCCGACTCGGGTTCATGGGTGCAGCACACCCATAGCACCGTTTCGATCGCTGCGTGCGAGCGGCGCAAGCTCTGCTACTTCGGGTTGCTCCACTTGCAGCTCGAGCTGCAGCCGCTGCTGCCGTCGCACTGCTCGCCGAACGCGCCCTGCACCCAACCGTCGCCGCAGAACGGCGCCCACTGGCAGATCACCGTGCACAGCCCCGTGCCGTAGGCCGAGCTCGCGGGAACGTTGCCCGGGCCATTGTCGCACTTCTCGGGGCCGTTCTTGATGCCGTCTCCGCAATAGCCGGGCAAGGAGCAGTCCGGGTTGCAGGTGCCGTAGCTGCCGTCGTTCTTGCCGTTGTCACACTGCTCGCCGCTCTCTTTGACGCCGTTGCCACAGCGCAGGTGGCAGTGCACGTCGCAGCCGCTCTGCGCGGTGCCGTTGGCCGTGCCCTTGTCGCACTGCTCGGGCGCCTGCACCACGCCGTCGCCGCAGCTCTGCAGCGGGATGTGCTTCTTGCAGTCGGTGGCGCACGAGCCCGGCTGCCCGTTGTTCACTCCGTCGTCGCACTGCTCGCCATTGGCGCCGTCCACTGCCTTGTCGCCGCAGAAGGGCGCCGGTTTGCAGGCTGTGGTGCACAGCCCCGCGCCATAGGCCGAAGCGCTGTTGTTCGGGCCTTGATCGCAGGCCTCGGGTGGGGTCTTCAGCTTGCTGTCGCCGCAATAGTCGGCCAGCAGGCAGCCCGGGGCGCAGGTGCCATAGCTGCCGTCGTTCTTGCCGTCGTCGCACTGCTCGCTGCCGTTCTTCACGCCGTCGCCGCAGCGCGGCCCCTGCGTGCAGTTGGCGTTGCACTTGCCATAGCCGCCGGTGTTGCTTGCTTTGCCGTCGTCGCACTGCTCGCCCGGATCGAGCTGGCCGTTGCCGCACTTCAGCTTGCAGTTGGCCGCGCACGCGCTGCTGGTGGCGCCGTTGCTCGCGCCCTCGTCGCACTCTTCGCCGTTGCCGGCCTGAAGCGCGCCGTCGCCGCAGCGCGGGCCCAGCGTGCAGCCGGGGCTGCACTTGTCGTAGGCGCCGGTGTTGTTCACGGTGCCGTCGTCGCACTGCTCGCCGTTCGAGACCACGCTGTCGCCGCAATACGGCGCGAACTTGCAGGCCGGCCCGCAGAGCAGGCTGCTGCCGCCATAGGTCACGCTGTTGCTGCCGTCGTCGCACGCTTCAGGCGGAGTCTGCACGGTCGAGTCGCCGCAGAACGGCCCCCGCGTGCAGTTGGGCTTGCACTTCCCATAGGCGCCGGTGTTGTTGGCGGTTCCGTCGTCGCAGACCTCGGTCCCGGCCACGATCCCGTCGCCGCAGGTGGTGGTGCACTGCGAGATGGCGTGGACGAAGTTCGAAAGCGTCAGCTTGTAGTTCGACTCGTTGGTGTGCCTTTCGGCCTGGAACATCGCAATTTCGTACATGCCGCCGACGGTGAGCCCGAGGTTCGCTGCGGCCGTCGCGTTCAGGGTGATGCTGCCGTTCTGGGCCGGGTGCAGCCCGCCGATGTCCACCGCCAGCTTGCCGTTGATGAACACCCACACGTCGTCGTCCCCGGTGAAGTCGAACACCTCGGGGGTGGCGCCGCCTTGATAGGTGAACTGGTAGCGAAGCTCGCTGGTGAAGGCGAAGTTGTGCCCGGCATAGGTCTGCGCGTTGCCCCAGCCCAGGCCGTCGACCGGGAAGAACGCACTGCTGCTGTACTGATAGGTGTTGCCCGCGCCCTTCACCAGCGTCAGCGTGGTGGGGGTGCCGGTAGGCAGGCCGTTGGTGGTGTAGACCAGCTTGGCGTAGGGGTTCGCGCCTGCGGCGCACCCGCTGTCGTGGTACCACCAGCAGAGGGCCACGGCGTCGGTGAGCTGCGTGCCACACGGGTTGCTGCCGGTAGTCGACAGGAACACCGGCTTGCCGTCGGTCCCCAGCGCGGTCTGCACCAGCCCGGTGGTCGGCACTGCGCAGCCATAGCGCTCGAAGTCCGGGTGCCCCGGGCCGGGCGAGGTCGTGCCGTAGTACAAGAAGTCTCGGTAGAGGATCGGGATGTCGAGCTGGGCGGGCGGGGCCTCGATCACCACCTGGCAGGTGAAGCCGCTCTCGACGGTGCAGCTCGCCGAGCAGCCGTCGCCGTTCTGCTTGTTGCCGTCGTCACACGCCTCTTGGGGGAACTTCAGACCGTCGCCGCACACCGGCGTGCACTGCCCGTTGGCGCAGGCGGGCTCGAGCTTGCAGTAGGGGGAGCAGGTGTCGTACGGGATCTTGTTGCCGTCGTCGCACTGCTCGAAGCCCTCTTTGTTCCCGTCGCCGCACACCGTCGGGTGACACACGCTCTTCTGCCCCGAGAGCACGCAGGCCCAGCCGACCTCGAGCTTGCAGGTGCTCGAGCAGCCGTCGCTCGACGCCGGGTTTCCGTCGTCGCACTGCTCCATGCCGGCGACGATGCCGTCGCCGCACTGTTTGGCCACGCACTTGCCGCCGGCGTTCGGGCAAGCCCAGCCGGCTTCGAGCGCGCAGGTCGCGCTGCAGCCGTCGCTGCCCGTGGTGTTGCCGTCGTCGCACGACTCGGCGCCTGCCACCACCGAGTCCCCGCACTTCACCGTCGAGACGCAGAGCTGCCCCGGCGTGGGGCAGGTGTACAGCGGTTCCATCTGGCAGCTCACGCCGCAGCCATCGCCGGCGGCCTTGTTCCCGTCGTCGCAGCCCTCGCCCGCTTCGAGCTTTCCATTGCCACACACCGCGATCGGCACGCACAACTTGCCCGGCGTGGGGCAGTTGTAGCCGGGCTCGGCCGCGCAGGTCGCGCTGCAGCCGTCCCCCGCGGCGGTGTTGCCGTCGTCACACTGCTCGAGCCCGGCCACGATGCCGTCCCCGCAGGTGTTGGGCGGCACCTTCGCGCAGGGGCCGCCGGCCGGCGGACAGGTGTGGCCCGGCTCCACCTGGCCGCAGTCGGCGCTGCAGCCGTCGCCGGGCGTGGCGTTGCCGTCGTCGCAGGTCTCACCGGGATCCACCTTGCCGTTGCCGCACACCCAGATCGAAACGCACGCCTTGCCCGGATTCGGGCAGGCGTAGCCCGGCTCCATCGCGCACACGCCCGAGCACCCGTCGCCGGGCGTGGCGTTGCCGTCGTCGCAGGTCTCGCTCTTGCTGGCCTGCACGACCCCGTCCCCGCAGTATTCGTTCTTCAGGCAGGGCTGGTTGGGCGTCGGGCACAGCCAGCCGGTCTCGAGCTGGCAGGTGGCGTCGCACCCGTCGGCCGCCGTGGCGTTGCCGTCGTCGCACTGCTCGCCGCTGTTGACCGCGCCGTCGCCACACTTCGCCGTGGTCACCGGCGTGCAGGGCTGCCCGGGCGTGCTGCACGCCCAACCTTGCTCCACGTTGCAGTCGGCGCTGCAGCCGTCGCCCGCCGCCTTGTTCCCGTCGTCGCAGGCTTCGCTGCCGCTGATCAGGCTGTCGCCGCACACCGCCGCCACCGGCACGCAGGGCTTGCCGGCCTCGAGGCAGCTGTAGCCCGGCTCCACCGCGCACACGCCCGAACACCCGTCGCCTGGCGTGCCGTTGCCGTCGTCGCACACCTCGGGGGTTTCGATCACGCCGTCGCCGCACACCGGGCCCGAGTCCACGCTGCCGTCCGGCGGCGGCGCGTCCGAGCCGCTGTCGACGGTGATGCCACCGCCCGAGCCGCCGTTGCCCGAGGTGCCGCCGGAGCCGCCCGTCCCCGAGCCCCCCGTGCCGTTCGATTGGCTGACCTCGGGGTTGCCGCCGCAACCCACCAGCGTGAGCGCGAACGCGATCGAAAGGCGCTTCAGCATGTGAGTCATCGTCATCTCCAGCCTCCCCGAACACTGCCCGTCATGGCGGCGTACACACGCCGATGCCCGGGATGATCTGCAAGCACTTGTAGCCCTCGGCCTGGCGGCACTCGCCATCGTTGGCGCAGGGCGGTGAGCAGATGGTGAGCGTGGTGCTCACGCCCCCGCCCGACTGCCCCACCGACGCGCAGCCCGCCTTCTCGCCGCATTCCTTCTCGCTCGACTGCGTGTCACACGCCTTCGAGCAGAACCCACCCGGGAAGGTGATGGTGGGCACCGGGCCGCCGCCCAAGGTGGTGTAGCACTCGGACCCGGGCACCGCGGTGCAGTCGGCGCTGGTGGTACAGGGGTCGCCGATCTCGCCGCCGCCGACGGCCCCCGCGCCCGAGCCGCCGCCACCGCTGCTGCCGCCCGAGCCCCCGCCGGAACCAGACCCCGCGCCCGAGCCGCCGCCACCGCTGCTGCCGCCCGAGCCCCCGGCACCATCGCTGGCGCTGCAACCCGAAAGCAGCACCAGGGCACCCAGCGTCACCCAGAGTCGCATGCAGCCATGATACCCCAATGTTAGCCTCGGGGCGCCATGGTGAATGCCCTGCCGATCCGTCGCGTCGTCCTGTTCAAGCACGGGGTGGGGTACTTCGAGCGCGAGGGGAACGTCGACGGAGACGTGAATCTCGATCTCGCCTTCAAAGCGGCCGAGATGAACGATGTGCTCAAGTCCCTCACCGTGCTCGACCTGGGCGAGGGCCACGTGGCGAGCATCAGCTACGAGTCCACCCTTCCGACCGAGAAACGGCTGGAAGACGTGGCCATTCGTTTGCCCGATGGCAACAGCTTGAGCGGGTTGCTCGAGCAGGTGAAGGGCGCTCGCGTGGCGGTGGTTGCCGGCAGCGATCGCCTCGAGGGGGTGGTCGCCGGCATCGAGACCCGCTGGCGCAAGGCCGGTGACGACACCCTGCACGAGCACCAGCTGGTGCTGCTGGTGGGCGGCGCCAGCTTGCGCGCCCTCGATCTGGCCGAGATCAAGTCCCTCGACTTCTTGGACGAAGGGCTCAAGAAGGACGTGCAGCACCTGCTCGAGATCTTGATCGGCGCCAAGAAGAAGGACTTGAAGCGCCTCACCATCTTCGCGCGTGGCGCTGGCACGAGGCCCGTGCAGGCCAGCTACGTGGTCGAGACCCCGGTGTGGAAGACGTCGTACCGCGTGATGCTGGGGCAGCCCGAGACCCGGATCCAGGGCTGGGCGATCGTGGACAACACCCGGGACGAAGACTGGGACGACGTCTCGCTCACGCTGGTGGCGGGGCTGCCCATCTCGTTCGTGCACGAGCTGTATGCGCCCCGGCATCGGCGCCGGCCCACGGTGGAGGTGCAAGAAGAAGAGGCGTACGCGCCACCGATGCTCGAGCCAGCCGAGTACGCGGCCGACGAAGAGCGGACCATGACCGCCGTGCCGCCCCCGCCGGCGCCGGGCATGGCGTTCTCGCGCGCGGGCGCCATGCCCGCGCCCATGCCGGCCCGCATGGCGCCTCCGCCGCGGTCGCCCCAGGCAAAGGCCGCCGCCCGCGAGCGCAGCGCGCAGGTTCAGACCCGCACGGTCGAGGTCGGTGATCTGTTCCAATACGTGCTCGACCGGCCGGTCACCGTGAAGCGCAACCAGTCGGCCCTGGTGCCGATCTTGTCGGCGGCGGTGAGTGGCAAGCGCGTCGCCGTCTACAACCAAAGCGTGCGCGAGAAGAACCCGCTGTCGGCCATCTGGCTCGAGAACACCACGGGTCTCACGCTCGAGGGCGGGCCGCTCACCGTGCTCGAGAACGAAGACTACGTGGGCGAGTCGATGCTCGAGACGATGAAGCCCGGCGAGAAGCGTCTCGTTCCCTATTCGGTCGAGCTCGGCGCGGTCGTGGCCATCGACCACGAAAGCGACGTGCGGGACGTGCATGCCGTTCGCGTCGTGAACGGCGTCTTCCACCTGCTGCGCTATCGGCTGGCACGCACGCTCTACCGGGTGACCAACAAGACCGACTCGGTCATCGATCTCTTCCTCGAGCACCGCTTCGAGGCGGGCTGGAAGCTGGTCGACACGCCAACTCCGGTCGAGACCACCGAGAGCTTCCAGCGTTTTCGCTTCGATGCCGCACCCAAGGCCGAGACGCGCTTCGTGGTCACCGAGCAAGGCGACCAGTGGGAGAGCGTCTACCTGACCCAGACCACGCGCGATCACCTGAAGCTCTGGGTGGCCAGCCGCTATCTGAACCAGGCCGCCCACGACGCTCTCGCGCAGATCGTCGCACTGAACGAGCGGGTGGCCGACTCGGCCCGCCGCCAGACCGAGCTTCAGCGCCTGGTCACAGAGATCGGCGAGAAGCAGAAGCGAGTGCGCGAGAACCTGGCGGCCCTGCGCGATTCGCGGGACGAGCAGCGCCTGCGCGAGCGCTACGTGGCCGAGCTCACCCGCGACGAGGACGAGCTCGCGCGACTCGACTCCGAGCTGGCGCAGTCGCGGCAAGAGAAGATCCAGCTCGAGGCCGAGTTGCGTCAGCGCACGACCACGCTCTCGTTCGATGCGAAGGTGTGAGCGGTGCGTTCGCCGAGCCGCGGGGTGACCGCCGCTACCCTTGGCGATAGACCCGGCTGATCTTCACCACGTGCTCCACGAAGCTGGTGAGCGCCTCGGCCGAACGCGGGGCCAAGAGCGCCGCGATCCGTCCCAGCAGCTGCTCCTTTTTCTCGAGCTCGGCCAGGCTGGGCGGGTCGCCTTCGGCGTCATCCGAGAGATCTTCGAGCAGGTCGACGCAGTTGAAGATCAGAAGTGCCAGCTCGCGCGACTCTTCCGGGAACGAGCGCCGCAAGACCGAGAGGTCCATGCGCCTCGACTCGTCCTCTTCTTCCGCCTTCTGCGCTGCGGCCTGCCGCACTCGCTGTTCGAACGACGCCGCGTCGTGGGCGTCGAAGTCGCGGAAGCTGATGTCGACCGCGGCGGCTGCCCGCGCCCGCGCGGGGGAGCGCGCTTTGCCGCGCAGGCGGCCCAGCGCCGCGACGGTGCGAAGCGCCATGGTTCCGGCGCCCTCGGCCACCGACTCCTTGACCGCTTCGCCGAGCTTGCCCGGCTCGATCAGCTCCGCTGCCCGCATGCCCTGCCGGGCGAGCTCGGCCTTTTCGTCCTCGTCGGTCACGTTGCCCGAGGCATGCCACGGCCCATGCCCGGCTTTCAACCCGGGCGCCGCGGGGCTAGCCTTCCGGGCGATGCGTGCTTGCCTGGTGATCGCCGCTCTGGCCGCCGCGTGTGCGGCGAAAGGCCCCCCTTCCAGCGCGGCCCCCGGCCCAAGCGCCGAGCCGCCGGCGCCGGCCCCTTCGGCCGCCGCCCCGGGGCTGGGCGCCGAACCCTCGGCAGACGGCAAGACCCGCTTCGCCTTCGTGCTTCCGGGCCCGGGCAGTCAGCGCACCGACCGCGAGAGCTTCGTGCTCGGGCTCGACATCACCATGACCGAGGGGAAGAAGGTGATCGCGACCGAGAAGAGCGGCGAAGGCAAGCGCATGGTGCGCCACACCACGGTGCTCGCGAACGACGGCCGCGCCGTCACCAAGAAGAAGGTGCGCTACGAAGAGCTGGTCGAGGTCTCGAAGAAGGGCGAGCGCGAGCAGCGGGTCCCGAGCCCACTCACCGGCAAGACGTACGTGATCGCCTTGGTGCAGGGCAGGGTGGTCTACAGCGACGAAGGTGGAAAGCCCGTGAGCGAATTCGAGGGCGAGGCGCTGGCCAAAGACAACAAAGACTTCGGCAAGCCGCCGCAGTTTGCCAGCTTCGTGCCGAACCGCCCGCTCGCCCCGGGTGAGAAGTTCACGCCGGCGAAAGAGGCGCTGGCGGACATGTTTGGCGGAGGCAAGAGCTACGGCGACGTCGAGTTCACCTTTGCCGGCGCCGAAGAGCGGGCGGGCAAGAAGGTCGGACGGTTCGATTTCACCATGACCATCACCGACGAGCGGCAGGGCTCCGTCACCACCATTCGCTCCAAAGGCGCGGTGCTGATCGCCGTCCAGAGCGGTTGGCCGTTGGAGCTGGCCATGGGCGGGCAGGTCAGCATCTCGGCGCCGGGAGACAAACCTCAGCGCAGGGTGAACGGCAGCGGCGTGCTCGAGATGAAGCTTGCGGCCGAATACCGTTGAGTTTCGAGCTTCAGCTGGGCCGCTGTGCAGCGCGGATGCTCAGCTTGATCACCACGTCGTCGCGGATCAGATCGTCGACCTTGCCCGGGTAGTTCAGCCCGAAGTCTTTGCGGTTGATCGAGAACTCGGCATCTACCGATGCCTTGCCCGATTCGAGCTTGATGTTGGCCGGGAAGGTGATGCTCTTCTTCTGCCCGCGGATCTCCAGGTTGCCCGTCACGGTGTGGGTCGCCCCTTTTTCGCCGCCCGCCTTGATGCCGGTCGACTCGAAGCGCGCCTTGGGGAACTTCTCGACGTCGAAGAAGTCGGCGTTCTTCAGGTGCCCCGTCAGCTTGGGGTTGTCCGAGGTGATCGACGCGGCGTCGATCTCGACCGTCACCTGACTCTTGGTCGCGTCACCGCCGACCAAGCTCACCGTGCCGGTGAAGGTTCCAAACGACCCCTCGTGCTGGCCCGTGACCTTGGCCCCGACGAACTGAAGCTTCGAGTCCGCAGCGCTGAAGCGCAGCGTCTCGGCGCCGGCCGCAGGCGCCGCCGCGGTCATGGGCGCGGCCACCTCGGCCTTGGGCTTGTTCTTGGCCGGGTCCTCGCAGCCGACGGCCGCGAGCAGCGAGAGTCCGAGTGTCAGGCCCAGGGCGGTTCGCATCGATGTCATGGTTGCTCCTTGTTGCCCGAACCATGCGCCCGGGCGGCGGCTCGGGGTAGCCGGCGCGCCGGTAAATCACTGTTGCGCGAACGCAATAATGGGGCATAATCGTTGCAATGGCAGCGATTTCTCGTGCCGCCGTCGGCCCCGCCCTGGACGACCTCTTCGCCCTGGCGCGGGTGATCGAGCTTGGATCCTTTGCGGCTGCGGCCCGCGAGCTGGGCGTGCCGACCTCGACCTTGAGCCGCGCGGTCCAGCGCCTGGAGGCGAGCATGAGCGTGCGGCTCTTGCACCGCACCACCCGCTCGGTGCGGGTCACCGAAGAGGGTGCCGAGCTTCACCAACGCGTCGCACCGGCGTTGCTGGTGCTGCGCGACGCGGTTCGCGACGTGGAAGCGAGTGAGTCGGTTCCGCGGGGGCGCTTGCGCGTCACCGCGCCTGCCGACATCGCCGCCACCTTCATCGCCGACGTGATTGGTGACTTCACCCGAACGCACCCCGAGGTGGACGTCGAGCTGTTGATCACTCAGCGCCTGGTCGATCTCGTCGCCGAAGGCGTCGACCTGGCGGTGCGCGCTGGTGTCCTCCGCGACTCGTCGTTGATCTCGCGCCGACTCGGCGCGGTGCACGCATGGCTCTGCGCTTCACCGGACTACCTGGCCCGTCGTGGCGTTCCTCGCACCCTCGCCGCCGTGCCCGAGCACGAGCTGGTGCTGTTCCGCCCGAACCGCGGGCGAGCGCGGTGGGTGCTCCACAGCGGGTCGCGGAAGGCGACCCTCGACGTGCGCGGTCGCATCGCGTGCGACGACTTCACCTTCGTGCGCGCCGCGCTGGTCGCAGGGGCGGGCCTGGGTCTCTTGCCCGCGCCGTCCGCCGCGCGCGACATTGCCGAGGGCAAGCTGGTGCACGTGCTCGGCGCCCATGCCGGCGATCTGGGCGCACTTCACCTGGTCTATCCGTCGTCACGCCACCTGCCCGCCAAGGTCACGGCCTTCCGGGACTTCTTGGTCGAGCGCTTCGCGACCTACTGCGAGCCGGGCGCAGGGGCAGCCGGTGCGCGCTCGAATCACGCGAGCCAGCGCTGAAGCCAGACGCACAGCGTCCGCCCCGAGCGTGGTGTTGGCCTGGCTCGAGGGGCCGCTACCTCGCCGCGAAGTCTGCGGGTGCGCCCGGCACCCCCGCAAGGTTGAGCTCCAGCCGGGTCTTGCCGTCGTCGGTTTCGACGCCGACGGTGAACGCCCCCCAGGCGAGGAGCTCGAGCGTCGCGCGCCCCTCTACTACGTGCCGCACGGCGGTGCTCTCTCGGAAGGTGGGGTGCAGGTGAAACGTCACCGTGCCGGTGAGAGGTCGGTTGGTGTTCGTGGACTCGACCAGCAGCTCCCCCGAGCTCTCGAAGCACCGGACTTGCTTCACCCAGAACGCCATATCACCATCGGCATGTCAGCCCTGTTCCAGGTACTGTTCGTGGTACACATCGAAAGCATTCGTGGAGGGCGGACGCGCATCATCAGCGCGCGGCGAGCCTCGGCGGCCCAGCGGAGGAAGTATGAAGCAGGCTAGTTCTCGTCGGCTCCCAGAGGGTCACCTCGACCGATACGATTGGTCGCGCGCAACGCGTGGACGTCTCGCGGCTCGCGCGCGCAAGGCCAGCGCTCTGCTCCGAGCGCTGGACGCCGACTTGGCCGGCCGATTCCCCGATTCGAAGTCCGTCAACGAGGCGCTCCGGGCGCTCCTGGCGCTCGAAGCCGCCCTGCCGAAGCGAGCGAGTCGCGGCGGCCGAGCCGCGTGAGATCAGCGCCCCCGATACGATTCGAACGTACGACCCACGGTTTAGGAATTCGCACGACGCTCTAGAAGTTTCGCAAGCTTGCGGAACCTGGTCGCCAAAGATCGACGAAGAGAGGCGAAGAGAGACCTCTGCGGGGCGATGCGGGGGCGATGAGCCGCGCCTGACCACCATCGCCCCTGAGGCTCGCGTGCTCTGGGACTCGGCGCTCACAGAGGCGCTCAAGGCGAAGGCCACCGAGCTCGCCTCCACGCTGCCCGCAGACGCTGTCGAGAAGGCGCTCCTGGCGGCGCTGGAGACGGCCAAGGCGGCGTCCAGGTGGGGCGAGGTCGCCCAGCTCGCCCACGACTTGGAGGCGCGCAGGCGGGCAAGGGTGGAGACCGTCAACCTCGGAGCTGAACGCGCTCGGCGCGGAGGTGCTCGATGACCCGACGCAGCACTCGGTCCACGTCCCGCCTCGGGGCTCAGATAGCTGCCGCCTGGCGTGAGCGTGAGGCGCTGGTCAGGACGTACGGGCTGAGTGGGCAGGCCCTGCGCGCTCGGCTGATCACCCTCGGCGTGCTGCGGCCGAAGCCAGATGGAAGACCGACACCAGCGGCGCGGTCGCCGAGGGGAGGTGGCGGATGAGGCCCAGTCCGAATTCCCCAGGCGAGCGGAGGCTCCTCGAGCCCACACGCCTGCCCCCGGCCGAGCTCGTCGAGGGTGCAGAAGTGGGGCTGTTCTTCCGCCACAGAGCCTGCCCGAAGCTCGGGCGAGTCCTTGCGGTCCGTCGCCGCACGGTAACGCTCGCGCTCTGGGGGCGGGGCGACACGACGTCATTTGACCTCGCCCAGATTTCGTTCTTCAGGCTCGTCGGAAGGCACTCCTGGAACGAAAGACACCTGGTCGCGGAGCGCCAACGCCGCGGGGGGTGTGGGTTGCTGCAACCCAGACGGGAGACGCCATGACCACACGCCTGCTGCATTCGCTCGCCGACACGCTCGACCTCGCCGTGGTCCTTCCGCCGGCAGGGCTGGAACTCCACATGGTCGCCATCCACGAGGCAGGGCACGCGGTCGCCGCGGTCGAGCTCAACATCCCGGTCAGCGACGTGACGGTCACTCGCCACAACGGTGGGGTAGTCATGCTCGCCTCCAATCCCCGCGGCACGAAGGACGTGGTCGTCAGTCTCGCTGGGCCCATCGCGGAGAGTATCCTGCTGCAGAGCTACCAAATCGCTTTGGACGTGCTGGTCGTCGGGTGCGAACTGGATATCAGAGATGCGTGGCAATCTACCGCGGGTTCGCGCGGCAGGCGGGTGGCGCACTTCATCCGCCTGTACGAGGCCACGCGGCGGCTCGTGACGCAGCGCTGGCCGGCTGTACTCGAACTTGCCGGGCACCTAGTGGAGCGCCGATTCATGCCCGCGAACGAGGTCTACGCAGTGCTCCGTGCCGAGCCGACCGAGATCACCTGGTTCCTCGAGCCATTCGAAAGGGCGAAGGGGTGAAGGAGATGACGGTGAGCCCCACTCTCGCAGACGCGGGCTGCATTCCCCAACCCGTCCCTCAGGCCCGGCCGCGCGCGCCCGCGCCAGACTTCTCGCTGACGCCTGCCTTCCGAGGCACTCCTGCCCGCGCCCCCGGCAACGCGAGCAGGTGCTCTGCCCGAACGGCTCGACCGAGTTCCTTCCCCGTAATCACCAACCGGCGTTCTTTTCGCAGTAGCCCAACAAGTTTGGCCAGGTCACGCTCCGTCAGGTGACGCCTCTCAAGTATCTCGGGCCAGAGCTCGCCGAATGTGACGGGGCCCGCACTTAGGCGTTTGAGAATATCGCCCTCGGCAAGCTGGATGTCCCTGTCGTGGACGACCTTGTACCGGCGATCCACCTCTTCCGGTGCAACAAGTAGCGTGAGTTGTCTCGTCCGCTCCTCTTCGGCGCGCCGCACTGCCTCATCCCGAATCTGGGCGGCCGCAGATCCGAGAATCTGCTTTTCGACCTCCCTGAAGACGTGAAGCACGGCGGGGTTCTTGCCACCAACAACCAAGTGGAACTTGGAGCGGTCATGCGTCGGGTGCGGGACCGAAACGTCCGCTGCATGCTGGAGCCCGCACTTGGACTTCAACTGCTGTCGGTAGAACTCGAAGAGTTCGTCCTCGTCTTGCCCGGTGGGCGGATCCACTGAGAAGAAATCTCGCATCTGTTCGCGGACGTGGTCAGCGACTCGATCCTTCTGCCAGTTCAGGAGGTCGTACATGACGTTCACGAGCACATCTCGGGGTCCGGGGCCTCGAACGAGCGGCGCTATGAAGCGCATGGCTGCGCCCTTCCACCCGGTTGGGTCTACGAAAACGAACGCCGGATCGCGTCCGAGGTGTTCACGAATCCTGTCGACGTAATCGCCGAACTTGACCCTCCCCCGATTTCTTGGACAGGAAGGATGAGGCAAAATGGCCCGACCGAGAATGTCCAAAGACCCGACGAAGAAGCGTCGCCAATTCAAGGCGGAGTACAAGGCAGAGGTGGTTCGAATCTGC
>JAKLKA010000246.1 GCA_023150915.1 Polyangiaceae bacterium | reverse complement strand
CTGCCGCCGCTGGCGCCACCGCTGCCCGCCGAGCCCGCGCTGCCGCCGGTGCCGCCACCGCTGCCGCCCGTGCCGCCGGCGCCGCCACCGCTGCACAGCGAGCCCTGCGGCGAGTAGCAGTTGTCGCGCACGCCGCTGGCACCGAAGGTCGAGTCGCCCACCCGGTTGCGCACCGCGAGCAGCAGGTCGCGCCAGGTCACGTTGTTGTTGTGCTCGAGCCCCCAGGCGATCTTGGCGAACACCGGGCCGGCGATGGCGTTGGCGTCGGCCGAGACCTCGACCACGCTCGAGACCAGGTCGAGCTTGTCCCAGCCCTTCTTGCCCTCGAGGATCGGGCGCACGTAGTACTCGTAGCCCAAGCAGCCGCCGTACAAGTAGATCTGGTAGAAGTCGGGGTACTTCGGCTTCGACCAGAAGTCGCTGGCGCCGAGCATGCTGTGGCCGTCGTAGACCACGATCTCGTGCTCGCCGATGGCCTTCTGGAAATTCGGGAAGTGCCCGTAGTCCGAGAGGCCGGAGAAGTCCGTGGGGGCATAGAGATCGATCTCGAAGTCGGTGGTGCCGATGTGTTTCGAGAAGCGCCGACCCACGGGAGCCGGAGTCACCTCTTTGAAGCCGCCGCCGGTGAGCCAGCTCGCCATGGTCTTCATGTTGCGAACGCCGGCCTCCGAGTCGTCGATCGGGCCGTCGCCGATCTGACCGAACAGCACCACCGCGGTGATCTTGCCGTCCTGGGTCAGCTGATCGAACTCGGGGTAGGTCTTCTGGGACTCGGCAAACATCTTCGAGACGGTCAGCTTCAGCTGCTGGGTGGGCAGCGTGCAGCCCGCCTTGTCCGGGTTCCAGAGGTACCAGTACACCGACTGGCTCAGGCCGATGTGCCCGCCGGTGGTGCCGCACTTGTCGCCGGCGTCGGTCATGACCGAGAACGGCTTGATCGGAACCTCGGCTTCGAACACGGTGCCGTCGGTGACGCCGTTCTTGGCCTCGTTCAAGAGCACCGCGTTGACGCCGCGCATGCGGAAGCGCTTCAGCTTCGACTTGTCGACGCTGGCGGCCGCGGCCGCCGTGATCCAGGTCCCGTCGACCAACCACTCGACGCGGTCCTTCGAGGTCGAATCCTCGGCCAGCGACTCGAGGTAGAACTCCTTGCGCTCGCGCAGGTAGGTGGTGGCGAACTGCGCCACGAAGGCGGGCGACTCGAGCAGGCGGTACTCGGGGGCCTCGACGTCGGCTTCGATGTCCACCTCGACCTCGATCCCGTCAGGGTTCGTGTAGGCGGTGTCGGCCTTGCCCGAGGGCGTCTGGTCATCAAGGAACGGGTTCGACCCCTCGGGCCCCGGCTCGGACCCGCCATCGGTGGAGGCCGAGCAGGCCAGAAGCAGGGCGGGAACAGCGGCGAACGAAGCGAAGCGGCGGAGCATCATGGTTGGGCCTCCCGTTCAGGTGGGATATATAACTACCACTAACTACACCCACCCCGCAAGCTCGAAATTACAGCCGGCCCGCAACGGCTCGGAGCACCTCGGCGGCCCCTTCGGCCACCACGTCCCCGTGGCCCGGGACCAGCCGGCGGACCTCGGGGGCTGCCAGCCGCTCGAGGTGGGCGCGCAGGGCGGCCTTGTCCTTCACCACGAACAGCCGCCCGATCAGCGTGATCTTGGGCCCCCCGGTGGAGCCCAAAAGGCCCAGGACGAGGCCGCTGAACCCCGGCAGCTTCGGCACGTTGAACAGCACGTCGTTGAAGATCAGCGTGACCCCGTCGACTGAGCGCACGCGGACCACGCCCTCGGACTGCGCCACCCCGTCGAGGTGCTCGAACGCGAGCACGTCGTCCGCCGGCACGCCGTCGAAGTCGAGGTCGACCGGCACCACCTCCTCGACCTTCTTCCGGGCGCCCCGCGGGCAGACGACCTTCGCCTCGGGGTAGCGGCGCTTGAAGTTCGCCGAGTCGAGCCGGTGATAGCCGTTGGGCACGACCAAGAACGCGGGCTTGCCCCAGTCGTCGAGCGCGGCCATCGCCGCCTCGGCAAGCGCCACGGGGTTGTGGATCACCAGCCCGCCATCGCTGCGCTTCACCACCGTCATGCGTCGCTTCAGCGGCATGCCGGGCAGGTCGCCGACCACCGAGCGCAGGTTCTCGGCGTGCTCGGTCCAGGGGCCGTGCGGCAGGACGTTCCAGGTGTCGAAAGCTTTGGCCATGTTCGAAGGGTCCCTTCTCAGAATCGGCTCAGCGCATCCGCGAGCGTCGGCGCTCCGCGGTCCGCATAGGCATAGCTGACGCGTACGGTCGGCTGCCGGATGGTCAAGACCCGGCGCAGGTCCACGGGCGTCGCGATCACGACCACGTCGGCGTCGCTGGCGCCGATGGTCGCCTCGAGGTCGCGCACCTGCGCGCCCCCGTAGCCCATGGCCGGCAGCACCGCCTCGAGGTGCGGGTAGCGGGCAAACGTGTCCGCGAGGGCCCCCACCGCGTGCGGTCGCGGGTCGACCGGGGTGGCGCCGTGCCGGGTGGCGGCGACGAACCCGGCGCCGTAGGGCATGCCGCCGTGGGTCGTGGTCGGGCCGTCTTCGATCACCAGCACCCGCGTGCCGGCGAGCAGCTCGGGCCGATCGACCTCGATGGCGAGATCGGCTTCGACCAGGGTCGCGCTTGGGTTCGCCGCGCCCACCGCCGCCCGCAGCTCGGCCACCCGGGCTGGCTCCGCGGTGCCGACCTTGCTGAGCACGATCACGTCGGCGCGCCGCAGATTGCTCTCGCCCGGCCAGTAGCGCGACTCGTCGCCCGAACGGTGGGGGTCGACCAAGACGATCTCGAGATCCGGCTGGAAGAAGGGCAGGTCGTTGTTGCCGCCATCCCACACGATCACGTCGGCCTCGGCCTCTGCCGCCCGCGCAATGGGCTCGTAGTCGACCCCCGCGAACACCACGTGCCCCAGCCGAAGGTGCGGCTCGTATTCCTCCATCTCTTCGATGGTGCACTGGTGGCGGGCCAGGTCGTCGAGGCTCGCGAAGCGCTGCACGGCCTGCGCGGCCAGGTCGCCGTATGGCATGGGGTGGCGCACCACGGCCACCTTCCGACCGCGCGCTCGCAAGACGCCGGCGACGTGGCGCGTGGCGGGGCTCTTGCCCACGCCGGTGCGGACGGCGCACACGCTGATCACCGGTTTCTGCGCGCGGACCAGGGTGCGCCGCGGGCCGAGCAGCCGAAAGCCCGCCCCCACCGCCTGAGCGCGCGCCGCCAGGTGCATCACCGTCGCGTGCGAGACGTCGCTGTACGAGAACACGACCTCGTCGACGCCGTGCTGGCTGCAGACTGCCTCGAGCTCGGCCTCGGGCACGATGGGAATGCCCTGGGGGTAGAGCGGCCCCGACAGCTCGGGGGGATAGCGCCGCCCCGTGATGTTCGGGATCTGGGTGGCGGTGAATGCGACCACTTCAGTGCCAGGGTCGCGCCGAAACACCTGGTTGAAATCGTGGAAGTCGCGCCCCGCCGCGCCGAGGATCAGGATCTTGGTGCGCGCCGTCACGGCTCGGCAGTCTGGCAGAACCTAGCCGCTGACTGAAGCGCGAGTCTTGCGCAGGCCGGCGAGCAAATCGCTCGACAGGGCGACGCCCACCACGATCACCACGGCGGCAACCCAGGTCCGAAGCGTCGGAACCTGGCCCAGCCAGTGCCACGCCGCGAGGGTGGCGATCACGGGCTGCACGTAGACATACACGGCCACCACGCTGCTCTCGACCCGCCGAAGCGCGTACGCGTTCAGCAGATACGTGCCGATCGTGGCCCCGAACAGGATGAACGCCAGCGAACCGTGCGTGGCCGGGCCGAGGCCCAGCCAGGCCACCCGGGTCATCGGCGGCAGGGTGAGCGGCGCTGCCTCGAGCGCGCCGAACACGAACACCCAGGCCATGGTGCGCAGCGAGCCGAGCCGCGCGAGCACCGGGCGCGCGGCCACGATGTAGACCGTGTACGCACTGATGTTCGCCAGCAGCATCAGGTTGCCCACGGTGGTGCGGTCGCCCAGGTCGAAGCGTTCGACCCGCAGCAAGAGCGCAGCGCCGGCGAACGACAGCGCGATTCCGAACCAGCGCGTGGCGCCGGGGCGCTCGATGCCCAGCGCCGAGGTGAGCACCAAGGTCAGCGCGGGCATCAGCAAGATCGAGAGCGAGGCGTTGATCGGCCCCGCGCGGTACAGGCCTTCGGCGAACAGCAGCTGGTTGGCGCTGATCCCCAACGCGCCCAGCACGGCGAGCCGAGCCAGATCGCCGAGCGGTGGGGGGCGCTGCCAGAACAGACCCGACGCCAGCGCCAAGAGCGGCGCACCGAGCATCAGGCGGAACCCGATCAATGCCGCCGGGCTCATCTGCTGCATGACCGCACTGCCGGCCACGGGCCAGAGCCCGAAGAGGATCTGCACCAAGAGCAGCGCGGTGTGAACGCGAAGCAAGACGCGGCAGACTAGCCGGACGTGACGGCCACCGGAAGCCGGCGCGTTGCTCGACGACCTCGCCCCAGTCGCGTAGACTCGCGCCATGCTTCGTACGACGGGTGTGTGCTGGGTGGCTTTCTTGGTTCTGGCGTGCAGCAGCGAGACCACGGTTCAGGGCGGCGGCGGCTCGTCCACGGGTGGCTCGTCTGCGGGTGGCTCGTCCACGGGCGGGGCCGCAGGCGGCGGCGGCGCCACCAGTGGCGGCGGCTCGGGCGGCACCACCAGTGGCGGCGGCTCGGGCGGCACCACCAGCGGCGGCGGCTCGGGCGGCACCCCCAGCGGCGGCGGCTCGGGCGGCGCCACCAGCGGCGGCGGCTCGGGCGGCACCCCCAGTGGCGGCGGCTC